>DAORHV010000136.1:0-3546 GCA_035438175.1 Candidatus Peribacteria bacterium | reverse complement strand
CATCGATAAGCTTCTGCCCGGTGAAGAGAGCATCGAGTTGTGGGGTTTTTCCACCGGCGGACCCATTGCCATGGAGATGCTGGCGACCGATAAGCGCTTCGCGCAGAAAGTCCCCCGTGCCGTGCTGCTGAACCCGGCCAGTGCCGTGAAGCAGAGCTCGTTTAGTTTGTGGGCTGGCATGGCGAAGGAGATGAAGGGTGCCGTGCTGAATCCGCGTGAGTTCTCGGGCTACGGTCTGGTGACCGGTCGCGATGCCACTACGCCGGCCGAGCCGGACGGACAGCGTGCGCTGAAAGGCCGCGTATTCGGTGCTTTGTTCGAACGCGTACGCCGTTCACTGACCAGCGACTTCCGAGAAGGGCGCGTCCGCGACGGCGGCGAGATCGTAGTGGTGTCCGGAACCCAGGACGAAGTCACCAAGTGTTACGAAGTGCTCAGCAAAGACCGGACCCCGCCCAATCCGCAGATGAAGGTGATCGATTTCAACGGCAACCACATGAGCCCGCTCGTGAAAGCGGCCGACGTGATCGACCGGATCGCCAAGGTCTCGGAGACTCCCCGCTCTTAGAGGAAGTAGATCCGCGCGAGCAGCGCCGCGCCTGACGTGATGATCCCGGAGATCATGAACGCTTTGCCGATGCCGATGATCTGGGAGTAGGTCATGGGAGGGAGGAGGGCTTAGGCGTGGTGGACGAAGTCGGCGGGAACGAAGTTCTGTTCGAGGTGAGGATGAGTAGAACGTGGAGTCAGACGTTTTGTTACACGAGTCACTCCGCAACCCATCCCCTGAAGCATGCACTGGAGGCGGCGGATACCCGGTGTAGATGACGCCAGAACCACGTGAACATTACGTGGCTGGGGGAACGTGGTCATCCAGGCCACAACCGAATCGGCCGACATGCCGTCGATGCCGCGGCAGTCGATAACCAACTTTTGGGTGATGGCTGCCTTGGGTGTGGTGCTGGTGACCGTCATGACACGAGTGTACGGTCGTACACCCTGCAAATCAACCGAACGGAATGGACAAATCCGGACGGCTGTCTCGTGAACTATATTTTTACGAAAAGAGCGGGCCGTAACCCGCTCCATTCTCCGGTCTTGGATTTCTTGTTACTTGGTGAACGACGGCAGGTTGATGAGCGCGTCGCCGCCCATCATGTACACCGGCAGCTTGCCGTCCCACTTCTGGATGGCCTGCAGCTTCACGTAATCGGCGCCGCCCTGCGCATTAATGGCCGATGCCTGGATCTTAATGGACTCGGCCTGGGCCTTGGCCGTCTCGATCTGCTGCTGGGCTTCGTACTTCACCTGTTCGAGTTTGTTCTTGGCGGCCAGCGCGTCCTGTTCGGCGGTGACCTTGGCCTCGATGGACGCGTTGAACGATTGCGAGAACGAGAAGTTCACGATGGAGACCTCCTCCACGGTGATGTACTCGCGGCCCAGGCGCTCGGTGAGCGTGTTCTTCATGGCGTCCTTCACGGCCACGCGCTTGGTGATGAGCTCCTCGGCGGTGTACTGGGCGGTTGCGGCCTTGATGGCTTCCTGAATGGCCGGGTCCACCACGCGGCTGCGGTACTCGTCGCCGATATTCTTGTGCAGGTCGCCGACGCGGTCGGGCTCGATGTGATAGTTCACGGCGATCTTGGCGGTGACTTCCTGCAGGTCCTTGCTGGCGGCGCTGGCGTCCACCTCGTCCTTCTGGGTCTGGACGTTGTAGCGGACGACGTTCTGGATGACCGGAATGCGCAGATGCAGACCCGGCGTCATGACCGCGCCGTTATACGCGCCGAAGTTCAGCACCACTCCCCGCTCCCCTGCCCCGATGGCCACGAACGGCCAGACGCCGAAGAAAACGACCAGCACGACGAGGACGGCGGCGATAATGCCGATGGTGCGGACGACGTGAGGGGTTTGCATATGAGAGAGAATTGGGAAAGTGAGGCGAAGGCTAGCAGAAATTAAAGTCAGCGTCTTTTCAGGAAGTCTGTCTCGATCTTGCTATAAATAAGCAAAAATCCCCACCAAGCCGCAATCATTAGAAATGGGAAGGTAAGCAAAAGGCTGACTTGCAATCTATTACGGTATGAAATTTGATACTGGCCGTACAAAGTGTCGTAGGTGTTATTTTTATCTCTCACGCCCCAATTCTTAATTCTCTCATTTGATTGCTTGGTATCAATTTCAAATTCTAATTTCTCCGGCAAAACCTTGAAGCATTGTTCATCGTCACTTGAAATTTTTGTTGTAGAGCCAGATAAAGCGACGACTAATTTATCATTCGATGTAATTAGCTGCTCATCAATATTATAATCTGCACCCTTAAAATAAATGCAATAATCATGTTCACCAAATTGCTTAGGAATTTTAAGCATTTCCAAAATCCCTTCATCAGGAACATTGGTGAATTTAGGAAATGGAGATTCAGTCAATGAGAGGTTTTGAGCCAGAAACATTTGAAATTGCGCTTCTTTTCTAGTTAAAGTTTTTGCGTATTGAGTAGTGTTTTTATCGGGCACGGCGGCTACATAAAACAGCCAGCACAAAAGGACCACGGGAGGTAGCCATACAAATGCGGCACGAATATCTGATTCGGGGATGCTTAGTGTTTCTTTTACAATTTTACTTACAAATTGTACAAATCGTTTAAAGGCAACAAAAAAAACTTTTTTCATTTAATTAACTTCAGAAATTTCCTTTTCCCCACTTTCACAATCCCCTTCTCCGCCTTGGCATCCAGCGCGGTGACGATTGTATCGTTCAGGTGGATTCCTTTCTGTTCGATGAGGCGGCGGAACTCGCTCTTGCTCGGGATGAGTTTGTGCTCAAGAAGAACATCCACAAGAAGCGTGCCAGGTTTCACGGTGGCCTCCGGCGTATCTTCCGGAATGCCGCCGGCTCCGCCGAACACGTTCTGGAATTCAGCTTCGGCTTTGGTCGCTGCATCGGCGCCGTGGTACATGGTCACGATCTCGCGGGCCAGGCGCATCTTCAGTTCCTTGGGGTTGGTCTTGCCGTCGGCGAGCGTCTTCTTGGCGGCGTCCACCTCGGACATCGGCAGCTTGGTGCAGCACTCCATGTAGACCGGAATCAGGTCATCCGTAATGCGCAGGACTTTGCCGTACATGTCGTTGGGGGCGTCCGTCAGGTAGATGCAGTTGTTGTAGGTCTTGCTCATCTTGCGGCCGTCGGTACCCTCGATGAGCCGCGTGCACAGCACGAACTTGTCGCGCTTGCCGTAGGCGGTCTGCAGCGTTCGGCCGGCCAGCATGTTGAAGTGCTGGTCGTTGCCGCCCAGCTCCACGTCCACGTCCAGCACCACCGAGTCGTACCCCACCATCAGCGGGTACATGAACTCCACCACCGAAATCGGTTTTCCTTCCTTCATGCGCTTGGCGAACATGTCGCGCTGGATCATCTGCTGCACGGTGAAGTTGCTCGAGAGTTCCAGGATTTTCTGGAAATCGACCTTCTCCAGCCACTCGTGGTTGTAGCGGACTTCCAGCTTGTCCATATCCAGGATGGCCTTGGCCTGTTCGACGTAGGTTT
>DAORHV010000135.1:0-3560 GCA_035438175.1 Candidatus Peribacteria bacterium | reverse complement strand
GGGGTTGCCGTCGATGTCCAGACCCACGTATCTCCACTGTTGGATCGCACCGCTGCTCCGGAAGACCTCGTAAATTTCACCTTGCACCAGATCTGCCTTGGTCAACGGCGTCTCTCCCGGCCGCGTGACGGGGATTTCGGCCCTGCTGCCGCGCATGGAAGCGAAAACAAGACCCTTGTTCAGCGCGATGATCGTGTTGGTGCGGGTATTCCGCATGACCAGCACGTTGGGATCGGTGGTGCTCACGCGCACCAGCTCGTGCTGATCGGTGGTGCCGCCGTAGTTCAGCGGGATCCGCGCCCCGTCGGCCTGCAGATCGGTCAGTAACTGCGCATCGCTGCGGGGGGCGACGGCGGGGGCAGGTGCGGGTACCGGGGCGGGTGCCGGACGGACTTCGGCCTGCATGACCACTTTGGCCGCCGCGATGACTTCCGCGATGGTGAAGCGCCGTTCGGTGCCGTTGGCGCGCTTCATGGCGAAACAGCCGGGCTGCGCGCTGGGGCGGCTGTACGTGAAACGCTCGCCGTCCAGCTCCACTTGCAGTCCGGCCAGCACGCGTGCGGTGGCGTCGGCATCGGTAATCGCTGCCGGGGTATTGGCCCGCTCGAACTGTATGGCGACGCGACCTGCTTGCAGAACGACGGCCCTGGGGAACGGAGCGACTGTGCCCAATTTTATGTCTTCCAGCATGTAGTCGCCATTGGAGTTCTGGCCGATGACGTCGTATTCGCGACCGTTGATTTTGATTTTTATGCCAAAGCCCAGCTCCTTCTCCACTTCGGCATCCGTGATGACTGCAGCCGGTGCGGGAGCCGGAGTGAGCGGAATCACCTCGCCTGGACCATCGCCGCGCAGGATGCCGAACACCTTGGCTTTGGTAACGCGGTGTTCGGTACCCGTCCTTCGGTCACGCACGATGATGATATTCGAATCCGTCGTACTCATGCGCACATACACGCACTCGCGGTTCGCACCATCGACATCGATGCTGATGGGTGCGCCGCTCTGCACGTGCGTCAGCAGCACCTGGTCGCTGACGCCGGCCGGCGCACGCGGGACGGTCTCGGCATAGCCGATGATATTTTGCAGTTCGATCGTAACTTCAATCGACCCGCTGCCGATGCCGTACGAGAAGATGTACTTGCCGCCCTGCACACGGAGGAACGTGGCGGTGAGCAGCCGGCCGCTGCTCGTCTGGACGCTGCAACTCTGTCCCGGACGGATCCGGCGCGCGTCGAACGGTTCTGCCTTGCCGCATACGGCGGCATCCAGCAGCAACTGCGCGTCGGTGCGCGACATGACTTCCAGCAAAGGACGGGCTTTGCCGAAGATCTCGGCAGCGGTGAGGTTGTCGATGCTGCCAGGCGCGTTGTGCGACGCGATGATCGCCTTGCGCTCGGCATCGGCCAGCGGGCGGCCGAGCAAGGTCTGGGCGATCTCGAGACGCGTGGCATCGTCGACGTCGTTGGCCTTCAGGAAGTTCTTCAGCGCAGCGATGTTCCTGGGATCGGCGCGGGCCGCATCCGCCAATTTTACGGCTTGAGCACGCGCCTCGGGGGCGGTCTCGAGTGCCGCAGGGGCTCCCGGGGCGGGACCGGGGGCGGGAGAAGACTCCGGTCCCGAGGGCGCCACCGCCACATCGGGGCTGAGCAAGAACACGCGGCCGTCGATTTCCACCGTGATCTTGCCATCGGCCGCCACCGTGACCTTGCCGCCTTCCGCCGTCATGGACGCCGTGATTTCGGCGATGGCCTGGGCCGGGTTGCCGTTGGTTTCGTATTCGAACTCGCCCATGTTGCGGACGCTGGCATCCGAACGCGCCAATGTTTTCGGATCGGACGGATTCTTGGGTTTGAAGTTCTTCTTGGCGATGAACACGGCCGACGCCCAGTCCCCCGCGATACGCTCGGCGACCTCGTCGCGGAACTCTTCGGCCGTTTCGCGGCCCCAGTTCGACAGGAAGTTCTTCATGTTCTTCTGCGCCAGCGGCGCGCCCTGCTCGGCTTTGGCGAAGTACGCGATGATGCGTGTAAGCCGCGGCGAGTTGGCGATGAGCCCCTGCACGCACTGGGTGTTGGCCAGCACGGTCAGTCCCCGGCCGATCGCGGCGCCGGCGCCCATGAACGCAAGCGTGGTCACGAAGCCGGTCACGAAATCCTTACCCAGCGGATCGACGAGATGCGTCAGCAGGTCGGCGTGCTCCATTTTGCCGGTTTCGGGGTTGTAGATCATCTCGTCTTTAATCACCGCGCGGGTGAACGCGCCGGTACGCGAACGGTTGCGGAACGTGGCGCGTCCGCTGGTGACTTCTTCATCGAATTCCTGATGCAATTGGAACCGCGCTTCGCTGGTGAGTTCGGACGCAATGACTCCGGCCGACGCCGAAATGGCCGCCACTGCCAGCGGCGACGTGATGCCGAAGGTGAACACGGCCAGCACCACTGCCAGACACGCGACGACGATGGCGACGATCACCGCGATATTTTCCTCCAGCCAGTTCCAGAACGTGCTGACGTTGTATTCCGACTTGTCGCGGATGTGTTCGCAGAAATCGCGCAACTGCGGCTTGCTGAGCATGGCCTCCATGTCGTCGAGTGCCTTAATGCGCTGGTCGATCTCGCGGTCGATGGCACTCTTGTCCACGCCGGTGTTGGCACGCTTCAGTTCCTCCAGGCGCACGCGCGACCGAAGCAGGTTCGTCTTCAAGGTCGGGTCGTTCAGCACGCCGAGCACCGTTCCGGCTTCGCGGCGCATGAGGTCCACCAGACCCTGGCGGCGGGTCCCGTTCTTGCCGGCGTCGAACAGGCGCTGGATGAGCGTGATGGAACTGTTGATCGTCCCGGCCTGCGTCAGCACGCCGCGCACCGCCGGATCGTTGTCCATGGCGCGCAGCACGTCGCGGGAGTCTTCCACGCTGCGCTTCTCGATGTCCGGAATGGATGCCGAGCGCGGATTGCGCGTGTTCACGAATGCCGCGGATGCCAGCGGGTCGTTGTCGGCCGGACTCGGCTCGCCCACCACTTGCAGCGCCGAGCGTCCGGTCATCCCGCCTTCGAGTTTCGATAATGCTTCGCCGATGCCGTTGAAGCCTCTGCGGGCGTCATCCGACGGGCTGTAGCGGACGTCGATGGAATGGAATCGGCCTGCGTTGCTGGACCGGACCGGATCGCGGAAATCCAGGAAGTTCTTGCCGTCGCGTTCGACCTCGCGGCACAACCAGACGCCGTCGGTGGACGAGAACGTGTACTCCACGACCAGGCTGCCTTTCTTCACGCGCACCGTCGTATCCAGGCTGAGCAAATCGTCGGCGGAACGCTCCCACCGGCGCTGCGTGACGATTTCCGGATTGTGGGCGGCCAGGATTTCCAAGCCGCGCCGCTCGACCTCGCGCATTTCCTCGACGCTGCGCCCGACGCGCACGAAGCACAGGTCTTCTTTTTTCAGCGTGTCGAACGACGTCACCTGCTGGGCGTAGCGCGTGCGCTCCCCCAGGCGGTTCGACGGGACCCGGTAGACGTTGCCGAACGTGGGCCGCGACGGCGCGCGGCGCAGCACGGCGG
>DAORHV010000134.1:0-3599 GCA_035438175.1 Candidatus Peribacteria bacterium | reverse complement strand
CATGCTCTCGCCGAGCTGCTTCTCTTTGGCTTCCAGCGTACGCATGCCGTTGTCCAGTTCCTGGGCAACCGCCTGCAAACGCTGCTGCACCGCGTCGGTGGCATCCGACATGCGGCCGAGCTGGCCGATGAGCGTCTCACGCGCCTGCGCGACCGCGACCGCGCCGAGATCGACATCGATGCTGTTATCCAGCGACGAGCGCAGCATGTGCCGCGTGATCACGCCGCCTGCCACCGGACCGGTTTCGTTGACGACCAGGTCTTGCACGGCGGCGAAGCGCACGTACGCCACGATGCGGGCGCGCTCGGCCTGGGCCAGCATGTGGTAACGCTGCTTGGCGAGCGCCACCTGCGTACGCTGCGCGGCCAGCGCGTCGATGAGCGCGCGCTGCTCGTTGATCTGCATGCGCAGATCGCGGCGCGCGGCGGTCAGACTCACCAGGTCGGTCTTGGCTTTCTCCACGTTCTGCTGCGTCTGCACGATGCTGGTCTGCAATTCGGCCTGGCGCCGGGTGTTGTCGGCGGCGGTCTTCCAGACCTCTTCGAAATGGGTTTTGGCGGTCGAGAAATCCTCGTCGGTGGGAGCCTCCTGGGCATAGCCCACGGCGTTGCCCGCGCACAGCGTCAGCAGCAGGCACGCGACCACGCGGGATGTGTGTTTGTATTTTTGCGGATACATTCCGGTCATTATACCACAGAATCATCGCGGCACGAAGCCATTTCCGGCCTGCGGAAGGCTGAAATCGGCCCCGGAACCAAGGCAGTGAAAAGTAAAGCGATATGAGCGGTGGATTCGCCCGGAATTTGCTACCATCGCGGCATGCTGTATTCCCTGACCGGTTCCATCCGCCGATTGGCCTGCCCGCAGGTGACGGTGGACGTGAACGGCGTGGGGTATTTGGTGTCGGTGCCCATGCCGGTGTGGCAGGGCGTGCTGGAAGGCGGCAAGATGACCCTCTTCCTGCACACCTACGTCCGCGAGGACCGTCTGGACCTGTTCGGGTTCCTCACCGAAGCCGACCGCGGGTTGTTCGTGGAGCTGCTCGGCTTCAGCGGCGTCGGACCCAAGACCGCGCTGGAGATGTGCTCGATTCCGAAGCAGATTATTCTGCAGGCGGTGGCCGAAGAAGACGCGACGGTCTTGCAGCAAATCAAAGGCATCGGTAAAAAGACGGCCGAAAAACTGCTGGTGGATCTGAAGTCGCTGAAGGAGCGCCGCCCCGAACAACTGGGCGACGCCGAGCCGGCGGCCGTAGGCACCAACGCCGACCAGGACGCCGTGTCCGCGCTCGTGTCGCTGGGCTACGACCGGCCCACCGCGCTGAAGGCCATCAAGGGCGTTCCGGCCAAGATCAAGCGCACCGAAGACCGCGTCTCCGCAGCACTCCGCTCCCTCTAATCCCCTCCTCCTCATGCTGACTCTCGACATCAAGGGCACGCTCGCGAAAGTGATCACGCCGAGCATGGGCATTCCGGATTCGGAGTTCGCCGGCGTACGAAGTTCCATGCGCCGCTACACCGAGGAGTGGCTCACCGAGCGCGAGCGCGGCGACCACGGCTGGTCCATGAACCCGTACGACAAGGACATGATCAAGCAGGTGTCCGATGTCGTCGCCCGCGTGAAAACCGAGAACATCCAGACCGTGGTGTGGGTGGGCATCGGCGGCTCGGGCCTGGGACCGAAAGTGCTGCAGGAAGTGTTCGAATCGCCCAAGACCCCGGCGTTCATCGTCATCGATACGATTGATCCGGCGGTGCTCGGCATGCACCTGGAGCTCATCGACTGGAAGAGCGCGCTGCTCGTGGTCGTCAGCAAATCCGGCGGCACGCTGGAAACCATGTCGGCGTTCTTCGCCTGCTTCGACCGCCTGAAGAATTCGGTGAAGAGCCACCCCGGCAGCCGCGTCATCGCCATCACCGATCCGGAGGGCGGTGCGCTGCACACCTTCGCCAAAGAGAACCGCATGACCATGCTGCCGATCCCGCGCAACGTGGGCGGCCGCTATTCCATTTTCACACCCGTCGGATTGCTTTCGCTCGGTCTGCTGAACGGCGACTTGGGCGCGTTCTGCCGCGGCGCCAAGGAAATGGACACGCACTGCCAGGAAGCCACGCTCTCCAGGAATCCGGCCGCATCGCTGGCCGCCGTGCAGTACCTGCTCGACACCCGCCGCGCCTACCCGATCCGTGTGATCATGCCGTACAGCGACCGCCTCGTGTCTTTGGCGCGCTGGGAGCAGCAACTGCTCGCCGAGTCGCTGGGCAAGAACGAAGGCAACAACCCGATCCCGGTGGCGGCGATCGGAACGCAGGACCAGCACTCGCTTCTGCAGCAGTGGATGGCCGGCCCGCGCAAGCAGTGGCACTTGTTCATCCGCGAGCTGGATAAGCCGCGTCTGGAAGTTCCGAAGAACGTGCCGAGTTCGTTCGCGTACATCGGCGGCAAGACGTTCGGCCAACTGCTCGACGCCTGCTACGAAGGCACCAGCCAGGCGCTCACGCAGGTGAAGCGACCGCACGCGACCATCTCGCTGCAGCGCTTGGACGAGTATCACATGGGTCAGCTGTTCTTCCTGCTCATGGCCGAGGTCGTGTACCTGGGCAAACTGTACCGCGTGGACCCGTACGGTCAGCCGGGCGTGGAAATCGGCAAGCAGATCACCAAAGGACTGCTGTCGAAGGGTCAGCAGTAAGGAGCTCTACCTGCTGCCCAGCAACAATGCCCCGCTATCGACGTATCCGATCACTTCGTTGCGCGGGAGTTTTTGAAGATGGAAGCCGTCCTCTTTCAGCGTGAGCAAGCCGGCTTCCCGGTCCATCTGCCCCATGCCTTTGAAGTACTCGCCCTCGCGGGTGGCCAACGGATACCAAACTCCATCCACGTTTTGCGGTTCAGACTGACTCCACCGTTTCTCGAACGTCGTTTTGCCGTTCGTAAGCGAAATGACGTAGGTGCCGGACTGGGAAATTGCCAGCGCCTGTTTGGAATAGGTGTTCACGGAGATGAATCCCCATTCGTTCTTGCCGGGAAAGCGCCAAACCGTCTTCTCTTTTCCCGTCTTCAAGTCGTAGGAAATCAGCGGATTCGCAACGACATCGTTGATGCCGCCGAAGACGAGCGTATCCGTGCCTTCCAACATCCAAAGCGATCCGGCGCTGAATTCGCGCAAGCGCTCTGTCTTGCCGGTGGCGCGACGCCAGGCGAAGAGCGTGCCGCCGACACCCTCTCCTCCTTCGCGGTTGCACTCGCAATACACGACGTCTCCGCTGGTCATCTCTCCGACGATTTCCAGTCCGATGAACATCTCCAAATTCTTCGAAAGCATGGGCGTGGAAGAGCGGGCTTCGGTATCGATTAAGAACATGCCGAACGGCTGCAGTTCGGGGTTTTCTGCGGCGGCACCTTTCGTCATCGTGACGATGTAGAGCGTGTGGGGCAAGGTCTTGGACGGCCACAAGCTGACGCGTCCGACATTCTCGTCGGCGGTGTACACGACCTTTTCGTTGCCGGCGGCATCGATCGAGTTCACCGTCCGCTCCCCGTTCGCTAACACGTACACATTGCCTTCCTTACCCCATGCGCTGTTCAGCCTGATGTAG
>DAORHV010000133.1:0-3614 GCA_035438175.1 Candidatus Peribacteria bacterium | reverse complement strand
GGCAATTGAGGAGTGGGAACTCACAAGTCCCGAGGGAATCATGGTCAGCAGGCACACCACGAACACCGCCGCCGAGAGCCACTGGCCGATCAGCACGTCGCGTGCGTTGCCGCGTGCTTCCAGTTGCTGCGAGAACAGACTCGAGGGGAACGTGATGAGCATGACGGCCGCCCAGTTCGTCAGCGGCACCAATTGCGCCGGGTCATAGAGCGGGAAGAGCCACGGGATCACGAACGGACTGATGGCGATGTACAGCGAGATGCCGACGACGAAGACCAGCGTCATCCAGCCGACCGCGTGCACCAGATGTTTTCGGCGTGCGGGCGTGTCGGGACCGGCCGCCTGGCGCGAGAACGAGATGGGTAGGAAGTCTTTCAGGAATCCCTTCGCCTCTTCCGGAATCATCAGCGCCACCGAGAATACGGCCAGCTCCTTCAGCCCGAAGAACGCCGAAATGAGGAGTCCGTCCAAGTACCACGACAGCGTCATCGGGATGTCCGCCACGGTGATTTTCAGCGCGTATTGGAACATCTCCTTGGACGGCTTCTGCGAGGGGTAATTCCGCATCAGCTTGCGCAGTTCCCACAAGTAAATGATGGGCGGGATGCCGGCTGTGAACGCCAGCAGCAAGAGCGGCGACGGCCGCAGCCACAGCATGAGCAGCGTGGACACGATGACCAGCACGCCGCCGAGCGCGTTGGCGCGCAGCGAGGTGTCGAATTGGCCGCGGCCGATGACGATGCCGCCGAAGAACGCGGTGCCCACGTTGGTCGGAATGAAGAACACGGCCGCCAGCAGGAACATCGCCCACAGGTTCATGCGTCCCCAGAACGGCAGCAGCACGAGGACTCCGGCGATGGCGATCGTGCCGACCAGACAGATGAGCGAGTAGGTGCGGAACGTCCACCACAGTTCGGCGTCGTTCTTGCGCTGCGCGACCTCGCGCGCGATGGCGCGCGGCATCCCCGACAGCGTCAGCACGCCCAGCGTTCCGACTACGCTCAGCACGAACCGGTACTCGCCGTACATCTCGGCCGGGAACAGGCGCGAGATCAAATACCCCGACACGATGCCCTTCAGGATGTTCATCACCTGCCCCAGAATCACGAACGCCGAACTCTTGGCGAAGTAATGCGCGTCGATCCCGAACCGCCGCCCGATTTTGGTGAGCGTCGGCGACAGCCATGCGAAGGAGATCCGCTGCATGCGCGGGGAGTATAGCGGGCCTTGGGCCTCAGCCAAGCGTCTTGCGTGCCTCCAGGGCGATTCGGCGGGCGTTCGCCATCACGGTCAGGGTGTGCGGCTTGGCCGGCAGGCAGGGCAGCACCGAGGCATCGGCGACCCAGACGCGGCTGCACTGGCGGACTTTGCCGGCGGCGTCGGTGGTAAGGGGGATGCGGTCATCCGTGCTCTGCGGGATGGTTCCGGCGTAGTGCGAGCTGGATGCTTCGGGTAGCGTCATGTTTTTCACCGCCGGCAGGCCGAGTTGCGAGAGTGCGTTGCGCAGGCGTTTCCAGGTGCGGTCGCGCTCGTCGCGTTCGGTGCCGCGCACGTCCATGGAGATGTCCATGCTCCCGTTGCGTTTCAGTTTCAGCGTGTTGTGCGGGACGGCAAATGCCGGGAAGCGGATATCGGCGATGACGAGAGATGGCGTCAGCGCGGCCAGCACCCGCATCGCCTCGGGCAAAGCGGCGGGGGCGCTGCCGAGCAGGCGGAACAACTGCAGCGAGCGGTAGCCGTACAATTGGGCGCAACCCGATTGCATGCCGCCGCGGCGGCGCTCGTCCACCACCAGCAGCTGGCACAGGCTGACGCGTTCATCGGGTCCGGCGTTGCCGAGCGACTTCCAGTCGAGGCACGCGCTGAACACGTGCGGCTTACCCACGAACGGCTGCGGCGTGTCGTACAAGTGCTTGCTGCGCAACAAGATGCGTGCCGAGTTCACGGCTCCGGCAGCCAGAATCACGCGTTTGGCACTGAACGTTTCCAGGCCGGCTACCGGTCCGCGCCCGTGCGCGTAGACCACCGCTTCGGCGGCGGTTTCCTCGATGCGGTCCACGACGAAGCCGCCCTTGTAGTGGAAGTTCGGACGCCGTTCCAGTTCCTCCACCGTGAACTGCGGGCGGTACACCGATCTGCGCGGATCCGCCCAGTAGTCCATGTCGGCGTAGGCGGTCGCGCGGCGGTCGCCCAGGTCTTTGGTCAGCACCGCCGACAAGGGTTGCTGGACGCTCAATAAATCCGCGTCGAAGCGTTTCTTCTTCCGTCCGTAGGCGGCGAGCGCGCGGGCGGCGTGGTGGTCCATCTTCAGCGCCGGCTGGATGCCCGGCCGCACCGGAGCACCCGAGACGCCGATGCGTTCGATGACGGCGTCGTAGTGTTGCTGCATCTCGGCCGCGTTCAGTCCGAGCGTGAACAATTCGCCTTCATCCAAAATGGCGCAGGCGGCGCCCCAGGCCGCCCCCAGACCGCCTTTGGCCAGGCTCTGGATGACCTGGCAGTTTTTCAGGTGCAGCGGCAGCGCATGGTCGGCGCCGCGCACCACATATGAGCGGTTGCCGCTGACTTGTCCGCCGCCGAGCCCGCCGGTGAGTCCTTCGACCGGGATTCCGGACAGATCATCGCCCAAGAACCAGCGGTACTGATCCGTATCGTTCCTGCGCACGTCGGCGAAGTTGCGGTCGGGCGCTTCGGCCAACGCTTTGGGCGCGTCGTTGCCGCCGTCGAGCATGAGCACCGTCACGCCGGATTCCACCAGCGCCTGCGCGGCGTGCGCGCCGGCCGGCCCCGAACCGATGATGAGCACGTCACAGTCCGGCATTGCGGGTGGCGAAGTGGGGGAGGCAGAACAGCAGCAGTCCGGTCACAAGTTTGAACGCCATGCCGAGTCCGGCACCGAGCAGCAGCAACAGGAGCGCGACGAACGAGCGGTTTTGGGGCAGCAGTCTGTTGGCCGATGCGGGCGTGCATTCCACGATCGCGGCGGCCACCAGCAGCTTGCGCCGCACGGTGCAGTCGGGCTTGAACAGGCGTGTGACGGCGTCCAGACCGCCCAGCATCCAGCCGTTCTCCACGACGCGGTGCTCCAAGCGGTGCAGCGGATTGATTTCATGTGCTTCGCAGGCACGGCGATACAGATCCACCGTGGCCTTGTCCGGTTCCCAGCCGCCGCCCATCGCGTAGCGCAACAACGCCTTGGGCTCGTCGTCGTTGCGCGGCACCGCACCGAGCAGTTCGTCCAGGCCTTGTTTCAGCGTGCGCGGAGTGAATCCGATGGCGGTGAAAAATTGCCGCACATCCATGGTCAGCGCCGCGTCTGCCCCGAGCACGTTGCTGCGCGTGACCGGCGGACGGCGCATCCACGACAGGCACGTTGCCAGCAGCAGCGCCACTGGCGACGGGATGTGCAGGCGCATCTTGCGCATGTGCTTGCGGTACAGCAGTTCATCGACCAGCCAGTTGAAACTCACTTCGTCGGGTCCGCCGACATCCAGCGTCTTGCCCACAAGCTCCGGATTGCGCGACAGCATGGGCAACGCTTTGGCGAAGTCGTCGGCGTGGATCGGGCGGAACGTGGCGTTGCCGCTGCCGATGACCGGCACCACCGGCCGATT
>DAORHV010000132.1:0-3619 GCA_035438175.1 Candidatus Peribacteria bacterium | reverse complement strand
GCCGGCACGATCGTGCCGATCACGGATAAAGACCACTACACCGGCAACAAGAACGCCAAGCTGGTGCTCATCGAGTACTCGGACTTCGAGTGTCCGTTCTGCGTCCGCGTCCACCCGACCATCAAGCAGCTGATGGACAAGTACGGCGATGACCTGGCATGGGATTACCGCCACTTCCCGTTGTCTTTCCACTCCAAGGCCCTGCCGACGGCCATCGCTTCCGAGTGTGTCGCCAACCAGGGCGGCAACGATGCGTTCTGGAAGTTCGCCGACATCGTCTTCGAGAAACAGAACTACAACTATCCTTCGATTATCAAGGAACTGGGCCTGAGCCAGTCCGAGTTCGATACGTGCTTCAAGCGTAACACCTTTACGACCACTCAGCCGTACGCCTGCACCTCCGGACCGGAGTGCGACAAGATCAACCAGCAGACCAAGGAAGGCGCCGCCGCAGGCGTGACCGGTACTCCGGGCAACATCCTGTACAACCCGAAGACCAAGGAGTCCCGTCTGATCCCGGGAGCCCGCCCGATCGACATGTTCGAAACCGACATCGACGCGATGCTGAAGAACGCCAAGTAATCGGACAACGAAGATTCCAGAAAAAAAGCCACCTCCGGGTGGCTTTTTTTCGACTCCAACGACTCCATGGACTCCAAAGAATCTCAATCTGAGGTGGAAAAGAAGAAGCTTCGTGAATACAAAAAGCGGCCACTCGGCCGCCTTCGGTCTTAGAATTTACAGCGTGAACATGCCGTCCTTGAAGATCACCTTCTGCGCGCCGTTCGGCAGCGTGGCGGTGACGGTGCGGTCTTCGGTCGAGATGATGTCGGTGTGCTCGGGTGAATCGTTGTATCCCCACGCCTCCCAGTCGCTTTCGGTCGGCTTGGACATGTCACCGGGGTAGCTGTCCTTGTAGGCGCGGCCGAGCGCCAGGTGGGTGTTGCCGAACTCGCCGCCGATATTCTCGTCGTACAGCGTGTTGGCCATGAACTTGGTGATGCGCGAGAAGCGCTTGTCGGTCAGCGAATACTCACCGATCTTGTTGGCGTTGTGGCGCGCCAGCATGCTGTCGAGCACGCTCTGGCCTTCTTTGGCGGTGGCTTTCACGACCAGTCCGTCTTTGAACTCCAGGCGGATGTCGCGCAGGATGTTGCCGTAGCGGTAGAGCGGCTGGTTGAAGAAGATGTGGCCCTGCGTGCCGTGCCAGTCCGGCGAGACGAACAGTTCGAAGCTGGGGATGTTGCGTCCGCTGCCGCCCAGCCACTTGCGGTTGGGGCCGAGTTTCACGATGAGATCGATGTTCTTGCCCTCAATGTGCACGTGCTCGATCTGCAGGGCGTCGAGCGCGGCCTTAATGCGCTCCTGTTCAATGAACAACTTCCTCCACTCGGCGATGGGATCCTTGGAATCCAGGTAACAACCGGTGATCACCTCGCCCCAGTACTGCTCCAGCGTCATGCCGGCTTCTTTGGCCATGGCCTCGGTCGGGTAGAGCGCCAAGGTCCAGGTGAACTTGCCCTGCTGTTCCTTCTTGAACAGCCAGTCGCGGAATTTGCGGCGGGCATCCATGGCCTTGAACATGCGCTTGGGATCGACGTCCTTCAGTTCGGACGGGTCGGCTTCGGCGATGATGGAAATCTGGTGATCGATAAGGTTGGCCTCGGCATGCTTGAATTCTTCGGGGAAGAACACCAGCTGGTCGTCGTTGGCTTTGGTGAAAAAGATTTTGTCGGTCAACGTGGGAATCAGCTGTACTTTGGGGTACGCGCCGGCCTCCAGGATGGACTCCAGCAGCGCGGAGTACAGCGGCTTGGCGACGTCCGGGATGTTCACCTGGACGACCTGCTTGGGCTTCACGCCTTCACCCCCGTTCAGGGCGAATTTCACGAGCAAATCGGCGTATTTTTTGAGGATGGAGGGTGAGGGTGCGTACATACGGTCACTCTACAGGATCCATCTGCGCTTGGCATCCTCCGATCTGTTGTCGCTTCCATCGGGGCGGCCTATACTGGCTGCATACCGATTTGGTCCGCTTCCTACACCCTCCGATGAACAACGTCCGCGCCCTCCTTCTTGCCGCAACCCTTTTGGTAGCCGCCGGCTGCACGCCGCAGACGCCCGCCGGAACCGACACCGGTTCTTCTTCGTCCAGCGAAGCCATGATGGCCGATTCGTCGTCCAGCGCGGAATCCCTGCCCGAAACCAACAACGTCACCTACACCGGCGTCGTCACCGCTTTGGCCACCACCACGGCCACCGATGCGACCCACAGCCTGCTCCTCGACAGCGGCCGTTCGCTGCTGATGGTCTCCACGGACGCCAACTTGCAGCTCGGCTCGTACATGGACAAGCGCGTCGACGTGCGCGGCTCGCTGAAGGTCAGCGGTACCGAGTCCGTGCTGCGCGTGAATGAAGTCGTCGTGCTGCAGACCGCAACCTCGTCTTCGTCATCCGCCCGCCAGATGTGCGGCGGCATCGCCGGTTTCGCCTGCGATCCGGGTATGGAATGCGTCGATGACACCACCGACAGTTGCGATCCGATGCACGGCGGTGCCGATTGCAGCGGCATTTGCGTACCGGGAGTGCCGGTTTCTTCCATGGCGTCCGTTTCGTCGTCCGCAGCCATGACCGTCAGCAGCTCGTCGTCCAAGGCCGCCGTTGCTTCGTCGGCGAAGTCCTCGTCTTCGAGCAGCGCCGCATCCTCCACGTCGGTCGCCGGTAGCGAGGCGGACATCCAGCTGATGGCCAAGCAGAACTACGCCACCCCGTCGCTGTGGTCCCAGAAGTACTGCACCGGCCACATCGGCTTCTGCGTCCCGGTTCACAAGAACTGGTACTACAAGTCGTTCGGAGCCACCACCTCCACGCTCTGGCACGTCGAATTCGCCATGAAAGACATTCAGGCCATCGGCGAAGGCGTCATTTCGCTCAACCTCATCTCCGGCAGCGCCCAGGACGCGGGCGGAGCCGACGGCAAGGTCGAAACGAAAGGCAACATCGTCATCGGGTACAAGGACTGGGACGGTCGCCACCTGGAGATTACCGCCGATGCGCGCCTCGCCGAGCCCGTGACGTACATGCTTGGCCAGATGCAGCGCTTCACCCCGGACGAGTAGACGTCCTACCGGACGCTGTTCGATGAACGAATCGCGTGTGGTATGCTCATTTGGCATGCCGACGTATTCGTACAAAGCCGTGAATGAAGAAGGCAAGGACGTGCGCGGGAGCGTGGATGCCGAAAGCATCGAGGCCGCCACTGCGGCGCTGCAATCACAGAAGCTGGAGAACGTGGTCGTCACCGAGGCCATGCGTTTGCGCAAAGGCGGCGCTTCCAAGAAAGCCGAGGGCGGTCCCACGTCATACGCGTTCGAGGGTACCGGCACCGACGGCAACGTCCGGCGCGGAACCATCCAGGCCGAGTCCAAGCGCCACGCGTTCGACCGGCTGCGCCAGGAACAGAAGCTTACCGTGAACATGCTGTCGCCGGTCGGCGTGACCCCGCAGTACAAAGACGAAGACCTGCTTCGCTGGCAGCGCGATCCGGCGGCCACGCCAGCTCCCCCGCCGGTGCTGACGGGCGCCGCGGTGCCGGTGAAGGCCGTCGTCACGCCTAAAC
>DAORHV010000131.1:0-3644 GCA_035438175.1 Candidatus Peribacteria bacterium | reverse complement strand
CGGCCAGATACGGTTGCCGGGCTTCGGCCCCGTCCCCCGCCTTCCCACCCGCCTGGGACGCGTGTTCGATCAGGGAGTGTTCCAAGTCACCAAGCAAACCACGCTGGCCATTACACGCGGCATCGGCGAATCGGGACCTCGCGTCCGCTTGTTCGCGCCGCCTGAAATCCTGCTCATCAACGCCGTGCCACAGGAAACGCAAACGGCGCAGTAATCAGGCTACTTCCACTTTATGGAACAGCCGATGGCGTTCACCTCATGGGCCGGCGGTTCGTCGCCTTTCACCATGGCCGCCAGCGCGTCGCGCAGGTTGTGCTCCGTAACGCCGGCCGGGTTCTTCCAGTTGTCGTCGATGCGCCCCTTGTACTTCAGCGTGCGCTTGCGGTCGAATACGAAACAATGCGGCGTACACAGCGCACCGAACGCCCTGGCGACAGACTGGCTTTCGTCGTAGCAGTACGGGAACGGATAGGCCTTCTCCTTGCTCTTGTCCTTCATGGCGTCGAACGAGTCGTCCGGGTAATCGGCGGCGTCGTTGCTGCTGATGAGCACAATCTGCACGCCTTCCGGGTCGAAATGGTTGGCCAGCTCCACCAGGCGGTCCTCGTAGGCCTTGGCGTACGGACAGTGGTTGCAGGTGAAGATGACGGCCAGCACCGGATCTTTGATCATGGCCGAATCCACGGTCATGCCGTCGGTGGCGGGCAGGACGAAGTGCGGCAGGGCGTCGCCGATCTTCAGGACGGTGGAGTTGTCGTTGATAAGTACCATGGGATTCAGGGGGAGCAGGAGAGTCAGAAGGTGCAGGGGAATGATACACTCCCCCTGACTCCCCTGCACCGCCTGGCTCCCCTGACTCCCATGCAAAGACACTTCACCGCCACCGCGTTCATCATCGATTCCAAGCGGCGCACGCTCTTGCTCTGGCACAAGCGCCTGCAACGCTGGATGCCGGCCGGCGGGCATATCGACGCCGACGAAACGCCGGAGGCCGCCGCTCAGCGCGAGTGCAAGGAGGAAACCGGCCTGGACGTGGAAATCGTGGGCGAGGAGCAGGCCGACCTGTTCGCCGCCGATCCGTCGGAGGGGTACATGCTGAAGAAACCCATCGCCATGCTGCTGGAGCACATACCGGCCTGCCCCGAACGCAACGAGCCGGCCCACGAGCACATGGACTTCTTGTTCATCGCGCGTCCGCTGGATGAAACCCAGGCGGCACGCATCGCGCCCGACGAAAGCGAGAAGATGCGCTGGTTCACCAAAGACGAGGTGGCCGCACTGGATCCGAAGACCGAGATTTTCTCGAACGTACAGCGCTATATCCTTGTGTCTCTGGCCCGCTAAATGCCTGGTTTTCGGGCGGGAAATTGCGTATACTGAACTATCCCATGCAGTGGAACGAATTTCGCTCTCATCTGAAGCACCTTTCGGCCAAGGACCACGGCCGGATCGAACAGGCGTTCGCTCTGGGTGCCGCCATGCACGCCGGACAGAAGCGAAAGTCGGGTGAGCCGTACTACAACCACCCCATCGCGGTGGCCGACATGCTGGCGGACCTGCAGGCCGACGCCGATACGATCATCGCGGCGCTGCTGCACGATACGGTGGAGGATACGCCGCTCACGCTGCCTGAAATCGACGCCAAGTTCGGCGGATCGGTAGCGGAGCTTATCGACGGGCTCACCAAATTGAACGCCAGCGAACTGCACTCGCCGCAGCTGAACGAACAGATGGAAAGCCTGCGCAAGATCTTCCGCCTCATGCAGGCGGACGTGCGCATCATGGTGATCAAGCTCTACGACCGCCTGCACAACATGCAGACGGTGGAGTTCTTGCCCGAACACCGCAAGATCGGGCTGGCCAACGAAACGCTGGAGGTCTACGTGCGCATCGCCGACCGTCTGTGCATGCAGGATCTGCGCGACGAACTGGAGGCGCTGTGCCTGGCCGTGCTGGAGCCGCAGCATTTCCCGCAGCTGATGGCTGCCCGGCTCGAGAACGAGCAGCAGGGTCAGCGGACGATTCTGGACCTGAAGCGCTACATCCAGACCTCCAACCCGTTCTTCTCCAAGAACGTGGACATCGTGTTCGAACACAAAATCTGGGAACAGCTCCGCGCCAACGTGGACTCCCCCCGCACCATCGCCGCCGGCGTCACCGACGTGGTGGCGGTGTTCGTCTGTCCCGACGTGGAGCGCTGCTACGAGGCGCTTGGGGTACTGCACAGCACCTGGCCGCGCGTGACCCTCTCGTTCGAGGATTTCATCAACGCCTCGTCGGTGAACGGTTATCGCGGCCTGCACACCACCGTCATCCTGCCGGGCGGCATCCGCGTGCGCTGCAAGATCCGCACGCAGGGCATGCACGAGTACGCCCGCCGCGGCATCACCACGCTCTGCTTCAAGCAGAAATCCGGCGTGGTGGAACTGCTGTCATGGACCCAGCGCATCTCGCCGCTGACGGACAGCACGCAGGGCAACAGTGACGTGTTCTGGGAAAGCTTGAAAAGCGAAATCCTGGGCGAATCGATCCTTGTGTACGGACCGGGTGACGAAAGCGTGCAGCTGCCCAAGGCGGCCACCGCGCTCGACGGCATGTTCCATCTGTTCCCCGACCGCGTGATGCGCATGAAGACCGTGCGTATCAACGGCAAGGACGCGCTGTTCTCGTCGCCGCTGACCAACGGCTCGGCGCTGGACGCCACGTTCAGCGACCAGGACACCGTGCAGCGCGAATGGCTGCAGGCCGTGAACACGCACTTGTCGGCCGCGCTGATCCGCGAGGCGCTCATGCGCCAGTCCGAAGAACAGAAAGTCGAAGTCGGCAAGCGGCTGCTCCAGCAGGCCATGACCGAGCGCAAGCGCGGGTTCATCGAGGAATTCGACGAATCGCTGCTGCGCCGCAAGCTGGAAGCCATCGGGCAGGCCTCGCTGCACGACGTGTACGTCGCCATCGGCGAAGGACGCCTGGAAGCCACCGACGTGTACGCCGCGCTGTTCGAGCGCAACGCGCACGCAGGCACCGACGCCAAGCCGTGCGTCATCCGCTATGCCATCGACATGACCGACATGCAGACCATGGACCAGGTAAACCAGAGCCACCGCAAGTACGGCCCCTACCTGGAGGAAATCCGCTACCGCCGCGACAGCCAAGGCAGCGCCTCCGTCACGCTGCGCGCCCGCCTGACGCCCGAACAACTGGTCGCCTTCCGCCGCGAACTGACGCTGGCCGGTGCCAAGCGCGTGGGCGTGAACCTCCAGACGCTCAGCCACGTCGCGCTCATCGCCGCCGTCATCGTCCTGTGGGGGCTGGACCCGGTATTCGCCCACTTCCTGTTGAACGGCGGCGGACTGCAGGCATCCGACCTGACCATCATCCGCTTCCTGGTGTTCTTCGTGGCGGCGGTCTCGACCTACTTCCTGCACCGCCTGCTGACCCGCCTGCCATACAAGCCGCTGTGGCCGTTGCAGCCGTCGTTGGTCATCTCCGGCGTCATGGTCTTTTTGACCGCCGTCCTGTCGTACGTTTCGCTCGAACACATCCCCGCCACGCAGTACATCGTGTTCATCATCGGCGGACTGGCGGTCGGTGCCGCCTGGAAGCAGTACAGGGGGCCCGGCCCGACGAGCATGGCGCTGGTCATG
>DAORHV010000130.1:0-3648 GCA_035438175.1 Candidatus Peribacteria bacterium | reverse complement strand
GATGCCGCCGAAGCTGGAGACGAACATGGTGCCCACTCCCTTGGCCTTGATCATGAAGATGCCCTCGCCGCCCACGAATCCTTTCCAGCCGGTGAATTTGGCGTCGGTGGCGATGTTTTCGGTGGAGGCCAGGAACGCGCCGCCCTGCACCACGTATTCCTCGCCCTTCAGTTCGATTGCCTCCACGTCGCCGACCGCGCGCGGGGCCAGGTAGACCTCGGTATTGTCGTCCTTGGCGGTGATGGCCGTGACGAAGAAGCTTTCGTTGGTCAGGATCGTGCGCTTGAGCGCCTGCCACATGCCGCCCTGCATCTTTCCTTCAATTGTCGCGCCGGCATCCATTGCCAGCATGGCGCCCGTTTCCGTCCAAATCTTCTCGCCGCGGGTCAAAACGCACTTCAGCGCGGAGTACGACGGCCTGAGGATGATTTCATGTTGCATGGGAACGGGGGAATGATTCGCCCACAGGGTAGTCCTAAACGGCTGCCCGGGGTAGGATTTGGGGGTGTCTTCCGTCTTCCGACGCGGCAAGCTCCGCGCGGTCCTGCGTGACCCGCCGTTCCGCCGGTTGCTGCTATCGTCGCTGCCTGTGGTCGTGGTCTGCGGTCTGCTCAGCATGACCGCCCAGCATGCCGCCACTGCGCTCGGCTCGGCCCAGCCACCCGCGCGCGATCTTCTGCTCGACCGGTTGCCGGTCTTCGATTTGTTCGGGTTCATCGTGTGGGGTCCGGCGCTCATGACCGCATTGCTGCTCTGGGTGTTGCTGCGCAACCCCGAGTACATCCCGTTCACGCTCAAGTCCATCGGCTTGGTGTTTGCCGTCCGTGCGTTCTTCATGGTCATGACGCCGCTGGGATTGCGGCCGGAGGTTCTGGATTTGGGATACGGCGGATTGTTCAAGGCGTTTATTTACGACCCGAGCACCAACGACTTCTTCTTTTCGGGCCACACCGCCTACCCGTTCGCCTGTGCGCTCATCTTCTGGGAGAAGCAGTGGATCCGCTGGATGTTCCTGGCGTTCGCCGCGCTGCTCGGCGCCTCGGTTTTGCTGGCGCACGCGCACTACACCATCGACGTTTTCGCTGTGCCGTTCATGGCCGGTGGTGTACTGTGGTGGGCGAAGAAAGTCTTCGCGGCGGACTACGCTTACATCGTGTCCCTGACGCCTGAAAATCCCGTCGATCCCACTTCCGGCGCCTAAGCGCCGCTCCCGTTTTCGCACGATCCATGAAGACCATCAGCCTCGTGATTCCGGCCTACAACGAAGAGAAGTACATCGGTGCCTGTTTGGAGCATGCGATCCGCAACAAGCCCGCCAACCTGACCGAGATCGTGGTGATCGACAACGCCAGCACAGACGGCACCGCCAAGCTTGCCGCAAGCTTCCCGGGTGTGCGCGTGGTGCGCGAGGAAAAGAAGGGGCTGACCAGCGCCCGCGAATGCGGCCTGGAGTCCGCCACCGGCGACATTCTGGCCTACGTGGACGCCGATACGCGCATTCCGGCCGGCTGGTTCGAGCGCATCAACGCCGAGTTCGCCGCCAATCCCAAACTGGTGTGCCTCAGCGGCCCGTACGATTACTACGACCTGACCGGCTTCAACCGTTTCGCGGTGTGCGTGTGGTGGAACATCCTGGCCATGCCGCTCTACTGGATCGCCGGCTTCATGGTGGTGGGTGGCAACTTCGCCGCGCTGCGCGAGTCGCTCGTGAAAATCGGCGGCTTCGACACCAGCATCGCGTTCTACGGCGAGGACACCAACATCGCCCGCCGCCTGCACGGGCAGGGGAAGGTGAAATTCTCGCTGCGTTTCACCATGTTCACGTCGGCCCGCCGCCTGAAGGGCGAGGGCTTGTTCAAGATCGCGGCCGTCTACGCCGCCAACTTCTTCTCCGAGGCCATCCTGCACAAGCCGGTCACAAAGGAGTACGTCGACATCCGCTGAACCATGATCCGCCGCCCCGCACCCACCATCAGCATCGTCATCCCCGCGTTCAACGAGGAGAAGTACATCGGCGCGTGCCTCAAAAGTATTCTGGCGCTCAAGCCCAAAAACCTGAAAGAGATCATCGTGGTGGACAACGCGAGTACCGACAAGACCGCCGCCGTCGCCAAGAAATTCCCCGGCGTGCGCGTGGTGCGCGAATCCAAGAAGGGGACCAATGCCGCGCGTCACCGCGGTTTCCTGGAAGCCAAGGGCGACCTGCTGGCCTACCTGGACGCCGATACTCAGGTGCCCAAGGGCTGGTTCGAGATGATCCAGCGCGAATTCAAGCGCGACCCCGACCTGGTGTGCCTGAGCGGCCCGTACGACTTCTACGACTTGCCCGAGTGGCAGCAGAAGTGGGTGAGCTTCTGGTGGGACGCGTTCGCGGTGCCGTCGTACTCGGTCATGGGTTACATGGTGGTGGGCGGCAACTTCGTCGCCAAATATAAGGCGCTCAAGAAGGCCAGCGCTTTCGACACCGACATCTCGTTCTACGGCGACGACACCAGCATCGCCCGCCGCCTGTTCCAGGTCGGCACCGTGAAGTACTCGCCCAAGTTCCGCGTATTCACGTCGGCCCGCCGCCTGCAATCCGAAGGCTTCTTCAAGACCGGCGCCACCTACGCCGCCAACTACCTGTCCGAGGCCATTTTGAAAAAGCCGGCCCACAAGAAACACAAAGACATCCGCTGAGGCTTTTTAGTGATGATGGTGATGCGCGTGCGGATCGGCCGGCTGGACGCGTCCGGTGCGGTTTTTCAGGAAATACGATGCGCACCAGGTGGAAATGGGCACCGCCAGCAGCAGCGTGGTGCTGCCCACCAGCGTGCGCACGATTTCTTCGGCGATGGTCTCGCTGTTCACGATCATCCAGGTCGGGACGTCCTTGTTTTCGCGGAACAGGAGCAGCAGCGGGAGCGATGCGCCGACGTAGGCCAGCGCCAGCGTATTGATGAGCGACGCGATGTGCTCCTTGCCGACCGAGAATCCGGCACGGTAGAGCTGCGCGGGCGTCAGCGAAGGATTCGCCTTGCTGATTTCATCGATGGCCGCGGTCTGCGCGGTGGTCACGTCGTCCAGCACGCCGAGCGCGCCGATGATGAATCCGCCGATCAGGAGTCCGCGCAGGTTCACGCCGGCCAGCGGGCCGCTTTGCAGATACAGCGATTCCTCGCTGCCCATGCCGAACAACTGGGTGAATTTCACCGACAACACCGCCGTGGCCGCCGCCAGCGCCAGCGTGACGCACGTGCTGAGCAGCGCGACGCTGGTGCGCTTCTTGAATCCGTGCGCCAGGTAGAGCGATGTGAACGCGATGATGTACGAGCCGATGACGCTGATGACCAGCGGGTCGGCGCCGTCCGCGATCTTCGGGACGACGAACAACAGCAGTACGCCCACGCTCACCAGCAATCCCACGATCGACATGAAGCCGGTGACGCCGCCGAAGATGATGCCGAGCACCACGAACGCGCCCAGCAGCCAGTAGATGGCCGGCAGGCGGTAGCGCTCGCGCATGGCGTATTGCACGGATCCGTCGGCCTTGGTCATGCGGTCGATGATGACCTGTTGCCCGGCCTGCAGCCGCATGTCGTCGCGATTGGCCAGGATGCCGTTGTCCATGGAGAACACCGTGCCGGCGTCGGCACCGTCGAGCATGCG
>DAORHV010000129.1:0-3721 GCA_035438175.1 Candidatus Peribacteria bacterium | reverse complement strand
GGGGCCGGAGTTGCAGGGGACGCCGCGGCCGGGGAGGCCGACCGGGGAGGCGTGGTGGGGGGTGTTGGGGCGGTAGAGGGACCACAAGGATCGGCTCAAAGTGTTAACATGCCAACGTGCAGACATACAACAATCTTATCGGTAGCATCGTCGCCATCGTGTTGGGAGTCCGACACGGACTGAAGACGATGCGCCGGATGGAAGACCGCAAACGGGAGAAGCAGCTGGCCTTCCTGCAAATCCTGATGCCGAAAAAAGAGGGTAAGGAAGACAAGGAGCAGGAATCCGAACAGTTCTCGACCGGCAAGGACTTTAAAGAGGTGCTGGGCATCATGGATCACCTGTACCAGACCATCGGAAGCCTGGCCGAAACCAGCATTCAGCGCTACTGGAAGGGGTCTCCGTTCATTTCGGTGGAGTACGCCGCGCTGGCCGGCGAGATCCTGATTTTCGTGGTCGCTCCGCGCAAGATCACGCCGATCCTCGAAAAGCAGATCACGTCGTTCTATCCCGATGCGGTCATCGACGAAGTGGAGGACTACAACATCTTCACCAAGAATTCTGTGACGGCGTCCACGTACCTGGTGCCGAGCAAGAGCTTCGTCTATCCATTCAAAACCTACCAGCATCTGAAGTCCGATCCGTTCAACGCCATCACCAACGCCTTCTCCAAACTGAGCAAGAACGAAGGTGCGGCGGTGCAGGTCGTACTGCGTCCATTGCTGTCCACATGGCAGCCGAAAGTGCAGAAGGAAGCCCAGAAACTGCTCAACCCCAAGAAGGGCGGCAAGTTCTCGTGGTGGAATCCCCTCTCCTGGATCAGCTCGCTGGTGGACATGCTCTCGTCCGACGGCAAAGACATCGGCAACAAGGAATCGGCCAGCGGCGAACGCATCACCCAGATGGTGGAGGAGCTGAGCAAAGGCATGGATGAGAAAGCCAACTCGCCGGGTTTCACGGCCGTCATCCGCATCGTCGCGTCGGCCGAGACGACCGACCGCAGCAACATGCTGCTGGACACCATCGTGGGCGGATTCTCGCAGTTCAACGACATCCGCGGCAACAGCTTCAAGCGCACGCGTTACCACTCGAACATCAACCTCATTTACCGCTTTATCCGCCGCAACCCCAGCCGCCCCCTGTGGCAGCGCTGGTTCAGTAAGAAGCTGCTGCTCGGCACCGCCGAGCTCGCCAGCTTGTTCCACTTCCCGAACATCAAGTACAACAAGGTTTCGA
The DNA here is from genome assembly GCA_035438175.1 of Candidatus Peribacteria bacterium. GTDB lineage: Bacteria > Patescibacteriota > Gracilibacteria > Peribacterales > Peribacteraceae > DAORHV01. Next base: position 2,485 of record DAORHV010000129.1, on the reverse strand, counting down.
CCATCAAGTGGCAGAGCTTCAAGATCGCGCCGTGTCCCAAGAACATCCCCGAGGAAGGCCTGTTCCTGGGCTACAACACGTACCGTGGCGAGCGGAAGAAAATCTTCATGAAGAACGAAGACCGCTTCCGCCACTTCTACGTCATCGGTCAGACCGGTACGGGCAAATCGTCGGTCATCCAGCTGATGGCCCGCCAGGACTTCCACAAGAAGAACGGCATCTGCGTGGTCGATCCGCACGGCTCGCTGATCGAAGACTTGTTCCCGTACATTCCGCGCGAACGCGCCGACGACGTGATCTACTTCAACCCGGCCGATACCGGCCGCCCCATGGGACTGAACATGCTGGAAGGCAAAAACGACGAGGAGCGCGACCTTATCGCCCTCGACGCCATGGGCATGATGGTGAAGATGTTCGGCGAGGAAATCTTCGGACCGCGCATCCAGGACTACTTCCGCAACGGCTGTCTGACGCTGATGGCCGACGAGGACGAAGGCGGCGCCATTACCGACCTGGTGCGCCTGTTCACCGACGACGAGTGGGCCAAGTACAAGATCGCCAAGCTGAAAAACCCGATCGTGAAATCGTTCTGGGACAAGCAGATGGCGGCCACCGGCCAGCGCGAAAAACAGGAGATGATCCCCTACTTCGCCGCCAAGTTCGGTCAGTTCACGACCAACACGCTCATCCGCAACATCGTGGGCCAGGTGAAGAGCTCGTTCGATTTCCAGGAAGTCATGGACGGCCAGAAGATCGTGCTGATGAACCTGTCCAAAGGTCTCATCGGAGACTTGAACAGCAAGCTGCTGGGTATGATGATCGTGAACAAGATCCAGGTGGCGTCCATGCGCCGCCAGCGCCAGGAAGCCAAGGCGCGTAAAGACTTCTTCCTGTACATCGACGAGTTCCAGAACTACGTCACCGATTCCATCGAGTCCATTCTGTCCGAGGCGCGCAAGTACCGTCTGGGGTTGGTCATCGCCCACCAGTATTTGGACCAGCTGGAGAAAGACAGCAAGCTGTCGGGTGCGGTGAACCTGAAGAGCGCCGTGTTCGGCAACGTCGGCACCATGATGCTCTACAAAATCGGCCCGCAGGACGCCGAGTTCTGCGCCAAGGAAATGGCGCCGGTGTTCAGCGAACAGGACCTGGTGAACCTGGATAACTTCAAGGCGTGCATCAAGCTGAGCATCGACGGCCAGCCGTCGCGTTCGTTCTCCATGGAAGTGCCGAAACCGTGGCTGGAGACCACCTACGCCAAGGACATGAAGGCGGTGGAAGCCTACAAGCAGCTGTCGCGCCTGAAGTACGGACGCGACAAGGAATTCGTGGACCGCGAAATCATCCGCCGCATCGGGGCGTAAATCCCGGTTCGGAAGCCCGGTTTGAATGTTCTCAAACAGGCGTTTTTCTGCTACAATAAGAGGATTATGCGCGTTTCCATCCGGACAGCGGCACTCGGTTGCGCCTTCGCGTTGTGCGCCGCCGTTTTCATCTGGATTTCGAGCCAGACAGGCGTGCTGCGTTTCGCGGGAACCATGCAGTGGCTGATCGGTCATACCGAGGGGTACATGCTGCTTGCGTTCGGCATGGGAATATTCCTGGTGGTCATTTCCGCTCAGTGGAACGCCATCGCGAACCATTTCCGCATCCGGAATCTTTCGCTGGCCGACGTGGAAGTACGCCACCCGCGCCTCCCCCGCTGTTTCGAAATCTCGCAGACCGCCGCGCTGACGCTCTCGTTCGTCATCCTGTTCACCCAGTTCGCGGCCATCGTCTACGCCATGGCCTACGTGCTAGCCAGCACTTCGGCCGAGGTGAAGTACACGCGCGGATTCATCGCCGCCGACATCGATAACGACGGTGATTTGGATTACATCGGCATCAACAACCACGGCTCGATCGGCGAGCAGAACATCGATGTGTACAGGAGCACCGGCATCGCAAGCTTTACGAGCCACTGGACGTTCGGCACCTCGCTTGGCGCGATCGGCGGCGTGGCCGGCGACGTGGATCTGGACGGCGACGTGGATCTGGTCGTATTCCGGAACAACGGCAGCGCCAACATGACGGTCTACAAAAACGACGGCACGGGCTTCACCTGGGTGCCATCCGGAATCCCGGCGGCCACGGGCATCCTGGATGCCGTTCTCACCGATATCGACGGTGACGGCGATTTGGATCTGGTAACGGTGAAAACCGCCGATACCACAAGCGCCGTATACATCAACGACGGTACGGGCACGTTCGCGGCGGCCGCCTCCACGCTTCCGGCCGGCGTGGCTATCGCAGCCGCAGACTTCAACTCCGATGGAACAATGGATATCGCAACGATCAATGCGAGCGGCAACGGCATCTATGTCTACGCGAACAGCGGCACAGGCGCGTTTACGTCCATTTCCGTCACAGCCATCGGACAGGTGGTGGAGTCCATGGAAGTCGGCGACATGGACGGCAACGGCACCATCGACATCGTGACGTTCGA
>DAORHV010000128.1:0-3797 GCA_035438175.1 Candidatus Peribacteria bacterium | reverse complement strand
AACCGTGCTGCTCACCCAGCGTGAGAGCGCTGTCCCAAGCCTCTTTCGCGGCCTGGAGCAGATCGACTGAACACAATTTTTGATCAATAGCGACGGGCTTCACGGCGAGCTGCTCGTATTCGCTCTCGGCGGCATCGTAGGCGGCGCGGCGGTGGTTGCGGATGACGCGCAGCATGTGCTCCTTATTGCGCTCGTAGCCCTCGAAGGTACCCAGGTGGCTGGCGAGTTCGGCCGAGGTGGCGTAGCTCTCGCCGGTCAGGATGGCGGTGATGGCTCCGCAGATGGCGCGGCCTTCGTCGGAGTCGTACGGAATGCCCATCTGCATGAGCATGGCGCCCAGGTTGGCGTAGCCCAGACCCAGCGTGCGGTAGACGTAGCTGAGCTCGGCGATCTCGGCGGACGGGAACTGGGCCATGAGCACGGAGATCTCGAGCACGATGGTCCACAGGCGGACGGAGTGCTTGAACTCCTCGATGGCGAAGCTCTTCTTGCCCTGCTCGTCGGTCTTCAGATAGTGCATCAGGTTAATGGACGCCAGGTTGCAGGCGGTGTTGTCCAGGAACATGTACTCGCTGCACGGGTTGGAAGCGTTGATGCGTCCGTCGGCCGGGCAGGTGTGCCAATCGTTGATGGTGGTGTCGTACTGCAATCCCGGATCGGCGCAGGCCCAAGCGGCGTAGGCGATCTGGTCCCACATCTCGCGGGCCTTGCGGGTCTTGCACGGCTTGGGGGCGCGGTTCTCGGCCTTGGCCTTGCGCAGCTCGGTGCGCCAGTACATGTGCCAGTCGGCGTCCTGCTCCAGCGCCTCGAAGAACTGGTGCGACACGCGCACGGAGTTGTTCGAGTTCTGGCCGGAGACCGTCAGGTAGGCCTCGCCGTTGAAGTCGGCGTCGTAGCCGGCCTTCACGAGGGCGGCCACTTTCTTCTCTTCGTTGACCTTCCAGTTGATGAACTCCTCGATGTCCGGATGGTCGAGGTCGAGACAGACCATTTTGGCGGCGCGGCGCGTGGTGCCGCCGGACTTGATGGCTCCCGCGGCGCGGTCGCCGATCTTCAGGAAGCTCATGAGGCCCGAGCTCTTGCCGCCCTGGGACAACGGCTCGCCGTCGCCGCGCAGGTTGCTGAAGTTGGTACCCGTTCCGGAGCCGTACTTAAAGAGGCGCGCTTCGCGGACCCACAGGTCCATGATGCCTCCTTCGTTGACCATGTCGTCCTTCACGCCCTGGATGAAGCAGGCGTGCGGCTGGGGATGCGTGTAGGCATCCTCGCTCTTGCGGACCTCGCCCGTCTCCGGGACGCAGTAGAAGTGACCCTGGGGATTGCCCGTGATGCCGTAGGCGTAGTTGATACCGGTGTTGAACCACTGCGGCGAGTTCGGAGCCGACATCTGGTGGATGAGCACGTAAGCCAGTTCGTCCTCGAAGATCTGGGCGTCCTGCTTGGTGGCGAAGTAACCGTATTTCTCGCCCCACGTCCTCCAGCAGCCCGCCAGACGGCGGATGACCTGCTTGGCCGAACGCTCGGGACCCGTAATCACCTCTCCTTTGTCGTTCTTCAGAACATTGCCCTTGGCGTCGTACTGGGGAACCCCGGCCTTGCGGAAGTACTTGGACACCATGATGTCGGTGGCGACCTGCGACCAGGCGGCCGGGATCTCGGCGTCCTTCATCTCGAACACGACCGATCCGTTGGTGTTCACGATGCGGCTGGTGCGGCGGTCGCACTTCACGGCCTCGACCGGGTCGGAACCCGGCGTGGTGAACAAGCGCTCGATGACGAGACCTTTCCCCTTCTTCAGTTCCGCTTTCTGGACGTTCTTTTTCTTGGCGGCATCCAGGCTCTTCTTCTCCAGCGGGATGTCCTTGGCGTTTTTCAGGGACGCGGCGTTCGGGTTCATAGATCTAAGGGGAAATTCCCGCAGGGCGGGAGACAGAGATAATAGGTGTCGGGCGACCAAAAAAAGGGGTTCTGGCCGCCGGGTGGTGGGTTGAGGACGAGACACAAGATGTAGTGTCTCAAACCGAACACAGCCACAACATCTGTGAATTTTACTCTTTGCGCGCCGACTCACAAGATCAACATTCTTACGTCCAAGGAAGAGTACCCCGGAGGGGTAGGAAAAAGAGATTCGCATTGCCACAAACAAAAAACGATTTTTAGGTCAGCAAACAATCCTGAAACAAAAAGTATGACCGCAACATTTTGCGTTTGGTTTTGCTAGTCGATTGAAAAAATTTTTGTAACCTTTTCCGAAAAATTTTCGCGGAAAGAAACTGAGCGGGGAAAAAGTATTGTTGCTACTATCCGGAGCACCCATGCAGCCGTCCGCTTTCGCGCCATCATCGACACTCACGAGCTGCCAGCAAAGCGCCTTCGACGTGATGGCCCGCGAGGGCAACGTGTTCCTCACCGGCGCGGCCGGAACGGGCAAGAGCTACCTGCTGGAGCAGTACCTGCACCGCAAGCCCAGCGACGCGTTCCCGGTGGTCGCCAGCACCGGCGCGGCGGCGGTCATTATCGGCGGCCGCACGTTCCACAGCTTCTTCGGACTCGGCATCATGGAAGGCGGCATCGACGCCACGGTCGCGCGCGCCATGCGCAGCCGCCGGCTCACGGACCGGTTGCAGCGCGCCTGCTGCGTGATCATCGACGAAGTCTCCATGCTCTCCGGGACCACCATGATGGTGGCCGAGATGATCGCCCGCAAAGCACGCAACAGCGGCCTGCCGTGGGGCGGACTTCGCATTATCGCAGTGGGCGACTTCGCCCAGCTGCCGCCGGTGACGCCCGGCATGCAACAGAAGGACTGGGCGTTCCTCCACAACGTGTGGCGCGAGAGCGCGTTCCAGCCGGCGTTGCTTTCCACCGTCATGCGCACGCAGGACTCCGACTTTTTGGACATCCTGAACTTCGTGCGGGCCGGCATCGTGAACGACGAAGTGCGCAAGTTCCTGGATGACCGCATGGCCCAGCCGTCGCAGCACATGGAAGGCACGCGGCTGTATCCGCACCGCGTGAAAGCCGACACCTACAACCTGCAACGCCTGCATGGAATAGAAGGACCCATGCGCTCGTTCGAGACTCTCTACGAAGGCGACGCCCGCGCGGTGGAAGCCGCCAAGCGTTCGCTGCCGATCGGCGACCGTCTGATGCTGAAAGACGGTGCCCTGGTGATGCTGCGCAAGAACGATGTCTCCAACGAACAGCTGTATGTGAACGGCAGCCTGGGACACATCCAGAGCATTACCGAAGACACGCTCTACATTAAGCTGCTGACCGGGGCGAGCATCGAGGTGGTGAAGCAGAAATTCACCTGCCTGAACGGCGATGGCCAGGAAGTGGCCGCGGCGTGGAACTTCCCGGTATCGCTGGCGTGGGCCACCACCATTCACAAAGCGCAGGGTGCGTCACTGGATTGTATGATCGTGGATCTGTCGGCGCTGTGGGAACCGGGTCAGGCCTACGTGGCGCTCAGCCGCGTGCGGTCCACGCAGGGACTGTTCATCGAGCGCTGGAACCCGTCGTCCATCCGCGCCGAACCGGTAGTCACCGCCTTCTATGACGGCATGGCCCAGGAAATGAAGTCCTACACTCCCCGCCCGCTGTTCCTGCCCCAGATGCTGGACCGGCCGGAGGAGGAAGTGGCGCACACCGAAGTCCGGCGTTCACCGGGCCGCGTGCGGCAGCGCCGTGCCGAACTCATCCAGCGGATGATCGGCAAGCAGGCCAGTCTGGAGGAAATCACCGCCGCGTGCGGCGTGAAGGCCGACCGCGTGTTGCTCTATATAGAAGACTTC
>DAORHV010000127.1:0-3870 GCA_035438175.1 Candidatus Peribacteria bacterium | reverse complement strand
GGGAGCGTGAAGTCGACGGTGTGCGAGAAGCCCAGGCTGAGCACGAGGACCTTGCCCTTGGGCTGGACCTTGTAACCGACTCCCACGATCTCGAGCTTGCGCTCGTGGCCGGAGGCGGCGCCCTTCACCATGTTGGCGAGAATGCTGCGTGCCAGACCGTGACGGGCTTTGGCATCGGCGGAGTCATCGGTGCGTCCCACGTGGATCTTGCCGTCCTTCACCTCGGCGGTGGTCTCGGGCAGCAGCTTGTACGTCAGCTCGCCTTTGGAGTTTTTGACGTGGACCACGCCTGCTTTCACCTCGACGGTGACGCCGGACGGGATATCGATGAGTTTGGCTCCAATGCGTGACATGGGGTTGGGGGCTTAGGAGAAGGTGCAGAGAACCTCGCCGCCGATCTTGCGCTTGCGTGCCTCTTTGTCGGTGAGCAAGCCTTGGCTGGTCGAGATGATGGCGTAGCTGTTGCCGTGGAGCACGGTGCGGATTTCCTCGGCGCCGACGTAACGGCGTCCTCCGGACTTGGAGATGCGGGTGATGGACGTGAAGAGCTTGTCCTGGTTGAAGACCAGCACCAGCTTGCGCAGGTGGCCTTCGCCCACGACTTCCACGGACTCGAGGTGACCGCGTTCCTTCAGGATGTTGCAGATGGATTCCTTGATCTTCGACCACGGCAGCGTGCAGTCCGGACGGCGTCCGTGCTGCGCATTGCGAATGCGGGTGAGAAGATCGGCGATGGGGTCAGTGAAGGACATGAGAGTGGGATTACCAGGAAGATTTCTTGAGACCGGGAACTTCGCCGTTGCAGGCCAGCTCACGGAAGCAGATGCGGCAGACGCCGAAGAAACGCATATAGCCGTGGCGACGGTCGCAGAGTTGGCAGCGGTTGTAGATCCGCGTGGGGAATTTCGGCTTCTTGCCCGCAGCCTTCGCCTTCATGTAGGCGGCTTGCTTTTTCTTCTGGCTGTTGACGAGAGCTGTGCGGGTCATGGGGGTTGGTTCTCGGAGAGTGGGAGGAAGGGCTGGGGAGTATGCAGGAATTACTTGGCTTTTTCAACGGCTGCCGCATTGCGGACCGGTTTGCGGAACGGCAGTCCGATGAGCTTCAGGAGGGCCATGCCCTTCTTGTCATCGCCGGCGTTGGTCGTGATCTGGATCTGCATGCCGAAGATCTTGTTGGCTTCGGGAGCGGGCAATTCCGGGAAGATCGACTGATCGGTGATGCCGAGGGCGAAGTTGCCGCGTCCGTCCAGCTTCGGGTTCAAACCGCGGAAGTCGCGGATGCGGGGCAGAGCGTAACCGATCAAACGATCGAGGAAGTTGTACATGTTCTTGCCGCGGAGCGTGACGGACATGCCGACGATCATGTTCTCGCGGATGTTGAAGTTGCTGATGGACATGCGCGAGCGGCGGATCGACGGACGCTGGCAGGCGATGATGGCGATCTGGTCGGCGATGAAGGCCTGGATGTCCTTGGCCGAGTACTTCTTCTGGCTCAGACCAACGTTCAGCACGACCTTCGTGATCTTGGGGAGAGCGTTCACGTTCTTGATTCCGAGCTCCGCCATGAGGGACTTGGCGATGTCGGTCTTGAGCCGTTGCTGGAGGGGGACAAACGTCTTGGCGGTAGCCATGGGTGGTGATTAGGAGCCGCGGCCTGCGGAACGGGTGTGGCCGGGGCCGGAGCTGGCCGGTCCGGTTTCTGCTTTGGTTGCTGTGGATTCGCCTCCCATCGCCTCGCTGCCGAAGCCGATCTTCTTCCAGAACGGGGACTTCTTGCCGGCCGGAGCGGCTGCGGCTTCTTTCTTGGACGGAGCCTTGGCGGTGCTGGCGGGAGCATCTTTGGCCTTCTTGGCGGCCTCGACTTTCGTGCGTCCGATCGGGGAACCGCTGGCCTTGGACACGCGGCCCTTCACGCCCTTGGCATCGGTCTTGTAACCGACGCGGGTGGGCTTGTTGGTCTTCGGGTCGACGATCATCACGTTGCTGGCGGAGATGGATCCCTCGTAGACCAGCTTCTTGCCGGCTTCGCTGGGGGTCTTCTTCACGTGCTTGGTGACCATGTTGACGCCGGAGACGATCACGCGGTTCTGGTCCTTGAGGACGCGCATGATGGTTCCGCGCTTACCCTTATCTTTGCCTGCGATGACGTGGACGGTGTCGCCCTGGGAGAGTTTCATGGGAGCTTAGAGAACGTCGGGAGCTTGGGAGATGATCTTCTGGTAACCGGCTGCGCGCAGTTCGCGGGCCACGGGGCCGAAGACGCGAGTGCCTTTGGGTTCTTTGTTGGCGTCGATGATGACGCAGGCGTTGTCATCGAAGCGGATTGCGCTGCCGTCCTTGCGCTTGAGAGCGAACTTGGTGCGAACGATGACGGCGCGCTCGACGGCCTTCTTCTTGACCGTGCCGCGCGATGCGGCGGTCTTGATGGCGACGACGATGATGTCGCCGACGGCGGCGTAGCGGCGCTTGCTGCCTCCGAGCACCTTGATGCACATGCAGGACTTAGCACCAGTGTTATCGGCCACGTTGAGGATGGTTTGAGCCTGGATCATTGGTTAGGCGGTAGCGGTGGAATCGGCGGCCTTCTTGGTTGCAAGGGTGTCGCGGTGATCGCGCTTCACGGTCTTCTCCACGTCCTCTTCCTTGATGGTGGCGGTGCGGATGGCCTTCTTCTTCACCTCGGTGACCTTGAAGCACTTGTTCTTGGACAGCGGGCGGCACTCGGTGATGACCACTTCGTCGCCGACGCCCAGATCCTTGTGCTCGTTCGTGTCAGCCATGAACTTCTTGCTGACGCGGAAGCGCTTGCCGTACTTGGCGTGCATCACGTAGCGGTGAACGGTCACCACGACAGTGTTCTGCATCTTGGCCGATGTGATGAGTCCGGTCTTGGTACGCACGGGTTGAAGGAAGGAAATCTAGGAATTAAGCGGTTTTCTTCTTGGTGGCGGTCGGCTTCGCGGCTTTCTTTTTTACGGAGCCGGAATCTTGTACAGGATTCTTCTCAACTTTGGAAGCGGTTTTAGCGGGAGTTGCGGCGGCTTTCTTGCCCTTGCTCAGCTTGTGCAGGACCATGCTCATGCGGGCGATGTCCTTGCGCAGAGCCTTGTACTTGGCGCTGTCCTTGCCCTTCTGCATTTCCAGATCCATGCGCTGGCCGGCGGCTTCGGCGCGCTTCAGGCGAAGATCGCGTTCCAGTTCAACGGGAGACATGCGCTCCAGCTCGGTGATGACGACAGAGGACTTCATGCTGCGTGCTTTTTATGGCTCTGGATAAACTTGGTACCAACCGGCAGCTTGTGAGCGGCAAGGCGGAAGGCTTCTTTGGCGGTTGCTTCGGGGACGCCGTCCATCTCGAACAGGATGGTTCCGGGCTTCACGACGGCGGCGTAGAACTCGACTGCACCCTTACCGGCTCCCATGGGCACCTCCGGCGACTTACGCGTGATGGCCTTGTGCGGGAAGATGCGGATCCAGATCTTGCCTCCGCGGGCGACCTCGTGGGTCATGGCGCGGCGGGCGGCCTCCAGCTGGCGGGAGCTGATTTCACCGGCCTCCTGGGACTTCAGGCCGTAGCTGCCGAATGCAAGCGTGGCGCAGCGGGTCGCCTTGCCGGCGAACTGACCGCGGCCGCGATGCATCTTCCGATATTTGGTGCGAGCTGGCTGGAGCATGGGTAGGAGGAATCGCGATTACGCGTTGGGGGGGAGCGAGGTCAGGGCGGGCGACTTCACGTCGCGGACTTTCTTGAACACCATTCCCTTGTAGACCCACACCTGAACACCGATGGTTCCGTAGGTGGTGACGGCGTGGCGGGTGGCGAACTGGATGTTGGCGCGGAGGGTCTGGAGCGGCCCGTTGCCCTCCTTG
>DAORHV010000126.1:0-3885 GCA_035438175.1 Candidatus Peribacteria bacterium | reverse complement strand
CAGGAACCACCTATCGATGCCGGTCTGCTTGTTGATTTCCTCGGGGGTCCATTCCTGGGCCAGCGCTTCGGCGATGGCGAAGATGCGGCGCGGGCTCGGACTCTTCACTTCATGCGGCAGATCTTTCTTGGAGACTTTGGTGACGATGGGATACAGCCCCTGCGCGCCGATGTTCAACATACGCATGGCCTTCTGCAAGGCCTCCTCGAAGTTGCGGCCGAGTGCCATCACTTCACCGACCGACTTCATTTCGCTGGTGATCTCGTCGCTGACGAACGAGAATTTCTGCAGGTCCCAGCGCGGCATTTTCACGGCGACGTAGTCCAGCGACGGCTCGAAGTCGGCGCAGGTGATGCGCGTGATGGAGTTCTTGAGTTTCGGCAGCGTGTAGCCCAATGCAAGTTTTGCGGCGATGAACGCCAGCGGATAACCGGTAGCCTTGGACGCCAGTGCCGACGAGCGGCTGAGACGCGCGTTGACTTCGATGACGCGGTACGTGCGGCTCTCGGGATGCAGCGCGTACTGGATGTTGCACTCGCCGACGATTCCCAGATGCCGGATGACCTTCAGCGCGATGTTGCGCAGCATCTGGTATTCGTAGTTGTCCAGCGTCTGACTCGGGGCGACCACGATCGACTCGCCGGTGTGGATGCCGAGCGGATCGATGTTCTCCATGTTGCACACCGTGATGCAGTTGTCGGCGCAGTCGCGCACCACCTCGTACTCGATTTCCTTCCAGCCGGTCAGGTCTTCCTCCACCAGCACCTGGTTCGATTCGACGAACGCCACTTTCAAGAGGTCCTTCAGTTCTTCCGGCGTCTTGGCGCGGCCGCTGCCTTTGCCGCCCAGCGCGAATGCGGCGCGGATGATGAGCGGGAAGCCGATCTTCTGCGATGCGGCGATGGCGCTGTCCATGCTCTCGCACGCGAACGAGCGCGGGACGTCCACCCCGATGCTCTTCAGTTCGGCGTTGAACAACGCGCGGTCTTCGGTCTTGCGGATGGCGTCGGTGGAGGTGCCGAGCACTCGGATGCCGTACTTCTTCAGTACGCCGCTCTCCTGCAGTTTCAGTCCGCAGTTCAATGCCGTCTGTCCGCCGAAGCTCAGTGCGATGGCGTGCGGCTTCTCTATTTGAATGACCTGCTCCACGAACTCGGGCTGGACCGGAACGAAGTACACGCGGTCGGCGAGTTTCCAGCTGGTTTGGTTGGTGGCGATGTTGGGGTTGATGAGCACGACGCGTTTGTTTTCCTCTTTGAATGCCTTGATCGCCTGGCTGCCCGAGTAGTCGAATTCTCCGGCCTCACCGATCTTCAGGGCTCCGGAACCGAGCAACAGGATGGTCTCCTGCTCGCCTGTTTTTGGAAAATCGCCACCCCTGTCCATTTCGGACACCGGGGTGCCGGTGTGGTCGGTGTTCTTCATGTCCGCGAGATCGTAGCTGCGGGAATGCGATCCTGCAACTCGAATGATCGGACATCGGGAAAACGGCCGCCATCGCTTGGGCCCGGACCGATTTCCGGCCGCGATTCTAGATTTCGTGGGCCATCAGCACACGCAGTCCGGCCAGCATTTCGGTGCGGATGTGCGCGGCCAATTCTTTGCCATGCAGTCCGCTGTCGCGGCCCGAGACCAGCGCTTCTTCGCCGGCTGCAATCACTTCATCCGTCGCGATGCCGGCACGGCTGAGTCCGTCGGCATGCTGGGCGACGATGCGCTCGGCATAGGTTGCGATGTATTCGGCTGCTTTCATGCCCGCACTCTAGAAAAAGGGTGAAAAGTGTCAAGAAAATGGCCGTACCAGGCCAATGAAGTCCATGTTTAGAGAAAATAACATTTTAGCCTTTCCATGATTGGCAGAAGGTCTGTCAATCATCGGAATCATCGTTTTCTGCTACAATAGTACGATTTCCAAAGATCCAAACACCCATACCTATCATGTACATCCGACTCTCCCGACTGCGCGTGTATCCGATGGCCGTAATCCTCACGGTGCTCACCGGCAGTTTGTTTTCGCCGGTGTATGCCAACCAGGAAGTGTACGAGCAGGATTTCGTGGTGACGGCGTATTACTCGCCGCTGCCGGACCAGTGCTGCTATTTCCGCGGCAGCTACGAAGAGGAGATCGCGTTCAACGGCCAGGGCCTGCGCGGCGCCGACGGCACCGGCGTGTACCCGGGCATGCTGGCCGGACCGCCGACGTACGCGTTCGGCACGGTCATCGATCTGGACGGCATCGGCGTCGGCACGGTCCATGACCGCGGCGGCCGCATCATCGAGTGGGATACTAATCTCCACCGCGTCGATATCTGGATGGGTTCCGGCGAAGCCGGCCTGGCCCGTGCCATGGAGTGGGGCGTGCGCAAGGTGCATGGCACCGTGTACCCGCTCGGCACCAAGCCTCCGGCCGAATCGGTCGTGCTCGAACATTTCCCGTCGAAAACCAGTTCCATCGCCGGTCTGGCCAAGACCGACGTCCTGTCGCTCCTCCCCGGCCTGAAGCTGGATGACCAACGCTACGGCGTGCGTGTGCTCCAGCAGCAGCTCAAGGATTTGGGCCGCTTGGACGCCACGATTACCGGCAACTACGGGCAGGCTACCAAGGAGGCGTTGGCGGGTTTCCAGAAAGACAACGGTCTGCCCGGCGACGGAACCTCCGTCGATGAACGTACCGCCGCCGCGCTGACGGCATCGCTGCAGGTGCTGCGCGGGCGCGTGCCGGATCTGACGGTCGGCCTGGAGCCGGGGGCAAATGGCGCGCAGGTGCGTCTGGTGCAGCAGGTCATGCGCTACATCGGCGAATACCGCGGCCGCACCGACGGCGTCTACGACGACGACGTGCGCCTGGCGGTGGTGAAATTCCAGCGCGACAACGGACTGATCGCCAGCGACACCGCCGACGGCGCCGGACGCATCGGACCCAAGACCCAGCAGGCCATCCTTACCGCCTGGCGCTCCAAACAGGCGCGGCTGAAAACAAACGTCGTGCTGCTGAAAATGAAGGTCGCGCAGCGCGTGAAGAACGACGTCATGCCCAGCGGCACGTTCGCCGAAGGAGCCAAGGGCACCGCCGTGAAACAGCTGCAGCTGGTGCTTGGCAAACTCGGATTCTTCGCCTCGAAGGAGGCCAACGCCAACTTCGGCGCCAAGACCAAGGCCGCGCTGGTGACCTACCAGCTCGACCGGAAGATCGTCGAGTCGCAGGATGCCCACGGCGCCGGCGTGTTCGGCCCGGCAACGCGCCAGGCCCTCATGGCCGACGCCTTGGACGCCGAGTGGCGCAAGGTACGCGCAAGCGGCTTGTAGAAGGGGATTTTGACCGGCCGGGATCGGCGTGTTTTTTTCATGCTATACTTCCCGTCCAACGCTATGCACCGTCTCCGAATCGTCGTGGCCATCGGCTGTGTCCTGAGTTCCTTCGCCGTGGCGGCGGCCGCCCCGGCGGCAATCACCCGCCGCGACGGTTTCCTGCTGGTGTGGTCGAGCATCCTGCGGCCGGTGGATGCCGTGCGCGAGACCCCCTATGCGGACGTGCCCAAAGGTTCGCCCGGTTTCGACGTCATCACCTACGCCAAAGCGCGCGGACTGACCATCGACGGCGACCACTTCTCGCCCGACGACCCACTGGTCGCGCGCGACGCCGTCATCTGGCTGCTGCGCACGCGTAACCTGGAGCCCATCGATGCCGAGGGGAAGAAGGAATTCCTGAAAGTCGTCGAACCCGAGGACGCCGGTCTGCTGGCCGACAAATACGGCATCAACACCTACGAGCCCGACCACATGCTCACGCAGGAGGAACTGCTGGGACTCATGCGCAAACTCGACGGAGCATTGGCGTCCGAAGTGCACGAGGCCAGTTTGTATTCCGAGAAGTTCAACGGCAAA
>DAORHV010000125.1:0-3892 GCA_035438175.1 Candidatus Peribacteria bacterium | reverse complement strand
GTGCGCCGGGACTTCGACGAAGCGTTCAAGAAGGTGGACATCATCGCGGCACCGGTGTCGCCGCACGCGGCGTTTAAAGTGGGTGCCAACAGCAACGATCCGCTGGCGATGTACCTGGAGGACGTGTTCATGGACGGCGCGGTGATGGGCGGCATTCCGGCCCTGTCCGTGCAGTGCGGATTCACCACGGAGAAGATGCCGCTCGGCTTGCAGCTGATGGGCCCCCAGTGGGGCGAGGCAACGATCCTCTCGGCCGCCCACGCGTTCCAGTGCGCGACGGAGTGGCACACCCGCCGGCCCGCCTTGTAAGCCCGCCCCCGGACTCCATGGACTCCAACGACGCCAAGGACTCCTATGATTTCGAAGAAGCAGACTCTTTTCTTTGGAGTCCTGGGAATCATCGGCGTCTTCGGCGTCCTTATTTCGTCGCCGCCGCGTGCATCAGTTCGCGTGACGGCACCTGCACCCCCTGCGACAAATACACGCCGGCCGACACGGCCAGAAACAGTGTGACGATACCGACAAGAAGCTGCGAGAGGCAGGCGGATTTCTCCATGCTAACGGAGGAGGGCGGATGCGAGGCGCGACTGGCGGCGCACGTACCAGGCCATGCCCAGCAGGGCGAGGACCAGGACGGCGAACAGCACGTGCTCGGGGCCCGTCTGCGCGACGTGGGGTGCACCGCTGTGGAGGACATTGCCGTTGGAATCCGTGATGGTTCCGTTGCCGTTGCCCGTGATGATGATGGTGGGCGTGGTGGCGTTGCGGTTGGCGATGCGCTCCTGGCGGATGTCGTACTGCACGTTCGGATCGAGCAGGTTGCGCGTGGTGTTGGTCTTGGGAGCGACGTACGTATCGGCTGGTTCGTCATTGGTGGACGGCAGCTGCGCCTGAGCGGCCGAACGCAAACCGGCCGAGCGGGCCTGCTGCGCGGCAACCACATCGGCGCCTTCGCGGGCGGTCGGGGGAGCCGGGGCCAGCGTGAGTCCTGCTCCGCCGAACACCTGGTCCGGAGAGAGGTATGCAAACGCCGGAGTTGCCTGGCACAAGGTGGCAAGGACGAGGAGCCCGGTGGCAAGTTTGGTGTGCTTCATGTTCGTGTGTGTTTACAATTTGGTCTGATTTGATTCTATTATACAAGAAACTGCGATTTTGAGCAATGATGCTTAGCGGTTGCCCTGCTGGTTCTGCAGAGCGTCCCACTTTACCTGGAAGTCGGTCTTGCCATCGAAGGTTTCGGGGTCGGTGGGGTTCGTTTCGCCCTTCGACTCGTTATAGCTGCGCTTGTCCCAGCCGCCGCACAAGTGGTTCGGGTTCTCGCTGTTGACCGGCGAGCTGACGACCGGGCGGCACGTGCGCTCCGGATCGTTCGGATTCGTGGTCGGCGTGGTGCACTGGACAACGCGTTCCTCGGGGCAGCCTTCGGCGTTCTGGTCTTCGGCGTTGCCGTCGCACAGTCCGTCGTCGTCGGTGTCCGAGCTGAGCGCGCTGGTCTCGCCCTTGTCGAGCTTGCCGTTGCGGTTCACGTCCTCACAGCTGTCGCTGAGCGAGTCGCGGTCGGTGTCGGAAACGAGCGGGTTGGTGCGCGTGATGAACGCCTCGGTGCCGTCCGGAATAGCGTCGCCGTCGGTGTCCGCATTGTTCGGATCGGTACCGGCCAGCTGCTCCTCTTTGTCGTTGTAGTCATCGCCGTCGCTGTCCAGGCCGGCGGCAAGGATGACGGAACTCATGACGTAGCAGGTGTCGCCGCCATGGAAGATTTCGGCGATGCTCTTCGGCGTGGCCGGAGCGGCTCCGTGCAACGCGGCGTCGTTCTGCTGCTTGATGCCGAGCAGGTCGGTGTCGGCGGCCTTCGGGCGGTTGGTCTGGGCCGCAACTTCCCCCTTGGAGTAGAAGAAGGTGCCGTCGTACATCTTGGAGCCGATGGCGCCGGCGGCCTTGTTCTTAGCCTCGTGTCCGGAGAAACAGTAGCCCCAGTATTGTTTCTCATCATTCTTCTGGCCGAAGAAAGTGATGCGCGGGATGCGCACGTTCTGCGGCAGCGTGAAGATGACGTGCGTGTCGGCGGGAATGGAGATGCCGTTGGCCACGTCGCGGCTGGTGAAGTTCACGGTGGGGATCTGTCCGTTCTGCTGCACCGGGACCAAGCGTCCGGTGAGCGTGCCGCTGTTGGAGTTGTTGATGACTCCGGCCACGGCGACGGTCGCACCCATGACGGCCACCGTGATGGTGGCGTACTTCAGGGCGTGCAGCATGTACTGTTGTTTTGGTGTTGGCATCGAAACATTGTAGCAGAAAGCATGCTTCTTGAAAAGTTTGCTGGACACCTTGCGGCTGAAAAAGGCGTTTCCGGGGCTTTGGAGATTTGACTCGGCGGGCATGCCGGACCGCGTTCACCCTGTCCGTTTGCAACCGCAAATAATTGACTTTTAGGCCGTTATCGGGGATAATGGACATTATGATAAACATCTTTCTGAGCCCCGAAGAGCGCAAGCGCTTCGACGCCTTGCCCAAGGATTTTACGAAAGGCTTTACGGTGACAGACGAGACCTCCAAGGCCTACGAGACCGACTATGAATTGGTGATCCGCGCCAACATGGCCGACCACTCGAACTTCCCGGCCTTCAAGCAGATGTTCGACGATCTGCGCGCCGGCAAGAAGACCGACATCGGCATGATTCAAGAGATTCCCGAGGAAGCCTTGCCCGAGGTGATGTTCACCATCGGCGCTCGCGGCATCGCGATCCTCATGGACGAAGCGTTCGACCACGTCGAGTCCGCGAAGGACGTGGAAGGCGTGGCCGGATTGTCCGTCCTGCGCCATGACATCCTGACCTCCAACTCCCAGGTTCTTTCCCGCTAATCCACCATGGTCCGCGAAACCGAAGCCAAGCAGATGATGTTCAGCGCCAAGGATCCGAATGCGCTGATGAAAGAAGTACGCGATCGCTACGGCGAACGCGTGGCCCGCGTGCTCGAGCGCGTGGACATCAAGACGAACTCCACCGTCGATCAGGCCGGCATCGTGAAGGAATTGCACGACGCCAACCCCACCGCCGATTCGCAGGCGCTGCTGGATTCGTACCGCGCGCACCGCGCCCAGATCGACATCAAGGCCAGCGTCACGGACAAGTGGTACAACAAGGTCGGCCGCGGACTGAAGGCCACCGCATTGGCCCCGTTCCGCGCCGTCGGCTATGCCTTCAAGAAGGCTCCGGTGCTGACCACGCTCAGCCTGGCCGGTCTCGCCGCGTTCCTTGCTTACTACTTCGGTATCCCCATGGCCCAGTTCTCCGGTGCCGGCGGTGATTTCCGCACGGGCGGAGTCGCACGCACACTCGCTCGTCTGGGACGCTTCGCGCCGGGCGGCGATACGCCGGCCGTGGGCGAGTTGCCCGCCGCCACGGGCGGATCGTACGGAAGCTTCGTGCCGCCCCCGGCGGTCGTGGAGATTCCCAACATGTAATTCATACAAACATTTTCTATGGCCGCCAAAACCCACCCTGCACCGGGCGAAGGAGCTCCTGACCGCGACGACGCCCGTGAGGCGGAACGCGTGATTCAGGAGACCGCTGGTGAGGAAGCAAAACAAGTCGGTAAATTCCGTGCATGGATCTATACCATCATGGGGTTGGGTGGATTGGGTACGGCCGTCTACAACGCACCGGATATCGTCGCGGACCCCGTGCGGCGGCTCGTGGGCATGCAGCCGGCGGGCAAGGATGAATTCAAAGGTCCGACCGCCGCGGAGCGCATCGCCAAAGCGCGCCCCGATGCCAAGGCACTGGTGGACCGCATTATCGCCCAGCAGCCGAAGGTGGAACTGAATACCGTTACGGATGAACAGGTGCGTGCGAACATCAAAGGAATTTTGGCCGACAAGAACGTCTCG
>DAORHV010000124.1:0-3911 GCA_035438175.1 Candidatus Peribacteria bacterium | reverse complement strand
GCTTCCTGCCGTACGTACTGCGCTGGAATTTCCGCGTGACCGACAGCAAACGTCCGGACGGTTTCGCCATCGAGGCGTGGGGCGGCCTGACCGGCCATGGCTGCTGGACGTTCACGCAGAACGGCCCGGATACGGATGTCGCGTACGAATGGTCTGTGCGCGCCGACAAGCCGCTGCTCAAGTACTTCTCGTTCCTGCTGCGGCCGCTGTTTGCGCTGAATCACAACTGGGTCATGGACCGCGGGCGCGAAGGCCTGCTGCGCGAACTGGCCGCAAGCATGTAACCTTTTACCGCCCGGACCGTAATACCGTGTGGAGCACCGTGCTCCCTTTTTCTTTTCCGTAGATCTGACTCCAGGAAGTCGTCGCTTGCGTCCGGCATAAACGATGACCCGTTCATGTAAGTTATCCGTAGCATGAGCGTCGGCTAATTGGATTCACGCTCCCAATCCACCCTTTCCCCACCCGTCCGATGAACCTCCGTACATTCCTGCGCGCAGCCGCAGGCTCCCTTCTCGTCGTCATGGCCGCCAACGTGGCGCCGCAGGCTGTATTCGGTTTCTCCGATCTCACGGCGTCCTCACCCTTCTCCAGGGCCATCCAGTCCCTGAAGGACAAAGGCGTGGTGGAAGGCTATGCCGACGGCACGTACCGCGCGAACGACCCGGTCAACCGCGCCGAATTTCTGAAAATCGTGCTGGGCTCGCGCCTGGCCGTTGACGGAAAGTCGCTCGGAGCCGGTTCCAACTGCTTCGCCGACGTGAAGACCAACGACTGGTTCGCCGCGTGGGTGTGTACGGCCAAGGCCGAAGGCATCGTCTCCGGCTACGACACCGGCGACTTCAAGCCCGAACAGAACATTACGTTCGTCGAGGCCAGCAAAATCCTCGCGCTGGCGTTCAAGCAGCAGGGCAACATCTACGGTACCGACTGGTACGAGCAGTACGTCCGTACGCTGGAGGACTCCAAGGCCATCCCGACCAGCATCTCCGCACTGGATAAGCCGGTGACCCGCGGCGAAATGGCCGAAATGATGTGGCGCCTGACCGACAACGTCACCGATCAGCCCACCAAGGGGTTCCTGAACGTCAAACATCCCGAACTGGCCATCAACACGGCCTCCGACTCGCTGCAGACGGCCAAATCCTGCCGCGACCTGCAGGCGCTGGCGTCCGAGTCGGGCAACGGCGGCTTCATGAACGACGGTTATGCCATGCGCCGCGGCGTCATGTTGGAAGGCGCCATGGCCCCCACCGCCGCCAACGCCGAGAAGTCGACCGATTCGGCCGGTGCACCGCCGATGACCGGCGGAGGTACCAGTGGCGGCGACTTCTCGCACACCAACGTCCAGGTGGAAGGCGTGGATGAAGGAGACGTGGTGAAGACCGACGGCACGTACCTGTACATCGCCGGTCCGAGCCACGGTTCCAAGGTCTTCATCGTGAAGGCCGAGCCGAGCGCTTCCATGAACCGTGCCGCGACCATCGATTTGGGCAACGACGAGGTCATTCCGCAGGAGCTGTACGTCGACGGCGACCGTCTTGTCGTCGTCAGCAACGCCTGGGCGCAGGTGACCCGCGACCCGGTGCTCGAAGACAGCGCCCGCACCGACATCGCTCCGGTCGTCGGCAAGATGATGTACTGGCCGGGCGGTTCCCAGAACCGCACCGAAGTGCGCATCTACAACGTGGCCGACCATGCCAATCCGAAACTCACCCGCAAAGTCTCGTTCGACGGCGGCAACGTCAGTACCCGCCGCATCGATGACAAGCTGTATCTCGTCATGAACCGTAACCTCTGGTGGGGCGGTTACCCCATGCCGCTGGCCAACGTGAAGGCGTCCGCCGTCACCGAAGCCGACGTGGGCGTGCCGGTCTTCAATGACTCGGCCACCGGCGGCAAGGACGAATCCGTCGTCCGCTGCGGAGCGGTCTCCATTCTCCCGCACGTCGCCCAGCCCGAGTACATGATCGTCGCCGTTGTTCCTTTGAACAACTCCACCGCCGAGGTGAAGCGCGAGCTTGTCGTCGGCAGCGCGCAGAACGTCTACGCTTCGCTGAAGAATTTGTACGTCGCCACCCCGCGTTGGAATTACGTATGGGACGGACGCGGCGGCAACAGTTCCTCCACCCAGTTGTACCGCTTCGAGTTCACCGCCGACGGCGTGGATTTGAAGTCGCAGGGTTCGGTGCCGGGTACCGTGCTCAACCAGTTCTCCATGGATGAATACGGCGAGTCGTTCCGCATCGCCACGACCAAGGAAGCCACCTGGTCCAACGACGGAAAAGAACGACCGTCCACCAACAACCTGTACGTCCTGAACCGAAGCCTGGAGCGGGTCGGCGAGATCGAAGACATTGCGCCGGGCGAGAGTATCCACTCGGTCCGCTTCATGGGTGATCGTACGTACATGGTGACGTTCCAGCAGGTCGACCCGCTGTTCGTCATCGACACCAGCGACGCCCGCCATCCGAAGATTCTGGGCAAACTGAAGATCCCGGGTTACAGCGATTACCTCCATCCGTACGACGCGACCCACGTGATCGGCTTCGGCAAGGAAGTCGACGAATCGATCGACAAGGACAAGGTCCACACCGAGGGCGCCGTGTACTACACCGCCGTGCTGGGCATGAAGGTATCCATGTTCGACGTCTCGGACGTGGAGCATCCGAAGGAAATGTTCAAGACCGTCATCGGCGACCGCGGCACCGAGAGTCCGCTGCTGACCGACCACCACGCGTTGCTGTTCGAGAAGGACCGCAACCTGCTGGCATTCCCGGTCACGGTTATGAGTCTGCCCGCCGGCGCCAAGCCGACGGATGAATCGGCCTATCCGACCGCCACGTTCCAGGGCGCGTACGTCTACGACATCTCGCTGAACGGCATGACGCTGAAGGGCAAGATCAGCCACTACGGCGAGGACGCGTACCTGAAGTCCGGCGACACATGGTATCCGTCCGGCAGCGATATCGAGCGCATCGTCCGCGTGAATGACTCGCTCTACACCATTTCGCCCATGCAGGTGCAGAGCCACACCGAGAAGGACGTGAAACTGGAGGGCAAGCTCGAACTGTAAGGCTGAGCAAACCGAAACCGGGTGCATGTGCGCCCGGTTTTTTTGATGGAAGGAAACCTTGACATGGTACCGAAAATACCAATAATGCCGGCCTATGCCGCTCCCTGAACGAACTCCGGCTTTTGCCGTTGGCCCCGAAGACGCCGAAATGGCGCTTATCCGCCGTACCTGCGATGCTGAAGACGCCGCCCGCACCTTGCTTGCGCCCTACAACCAAGCGACGGTCACTCGTGACCAAGTGGATGCCGTGCACGCTGAATTGTCTGAATTGATGGCGTTGCAGCTGGCCCGCGGCCGTCACGCGCGCATGGATTTCGTCATCAGCCTGCGCACCAAGATGGACGAACTCGGCAAACGCCTCATTACCATCGCCGAGCCCGATGTCCTCGCCTGAAGCGTTTCCGACGGCGGTCATGATGGAGGAGCCGGAGGCTCCGGCAGTTGTGCGCGAACCGACCCGCGCCGAACGGGATGCCGCCCGCGCAGCCGAATTCGACCGTGATCCGCATTTCCAGTGGCTGCTTGCGCAGCGCAATGCCGCCGTCACGCGCATCCGGTCCGCAATCGAGGCCGATCTGCAGGCGACCGGAGCGGTCACCGAGCGTGTGCTGAACCTCATCCGCGCCTTTAAGGAGGACTATCAGGATTTCCGGTTCGGCGACCTTATTTCCTACGACGACGTATTCGAGGACTCGGATCGCGGGTAGAGTGTGGCCATGGGAAAGAAGAAGCAAACCGTGTCGGCCGACCGCATCCTCTATAAGGATGGCTGGCTTTTGGCGGTGGACAAACTGGGCGGAGAACTGGCCGTGGCCGGCAGTGGGGGCGGGGACCG
>DAORHV010000123.1:0-3936 GCA_035438175.1 Candidatus Peribacteria bacterium | reverse complement strand
CCGGACGCCAGCGATGTCATCGACGTGCCGTTCTGGGGACGCCAGAAGATCTATCTGTACAACTGGTAGGCATCACCAGAACACCGCCGCGTACGGCACGGCCGCGCAGGCTTTGGTGATGACGATGATCAAATTCAAGATGCCCCACGCCACGTAGGACGGTACCAGGCCGAGCGGCATCCACACGAATCCCAGTACGGTGCCGATGAATCCGAACAACATCGCCAGTGGGATGAGCGGTGCGACGAGAATGTTGGCGAACGGCGCCACCAGCGACAGTTGGCGGAACACCAGCATGGACAGCGGCAGCGTGGCGATCTGCGCGGCCATGGTGGCGATGAGCGAATCGCGGATACCAAGCGTCTCGGGCAACCACTGGAGCCGCTTGCCGAGCGGTCCGGAGAGTTCGGCCAGCCCGATGACGGCCAGGAACGACAGTTGGAATCCGGCGTCGAACCAGAGTTGTTTCGGATTGAGCATGAGCATGAAGAACGCCGTCCACAGCACCAGCAGCCGGATGTTCGCCTGGCGGTTATGCTGCAGCGCGAAGAGTCCCAGGATGCCCATGACCGCCGCGCGCACCACCGACGCGCTGGCGCCAACGAACACCGTGAACAGCGCGATGCCCAGCACAAGCAGCGGGAAGCGGCGCTTCAGCGGCAGCCAAAACAGCATGCCCGAGACCAGCGTGATGATGATCGTGATGTTATAGCCGCTGATGGCCACGATATGACTGAGTCCGGCGGTGCGGAACGCATCCAGCAGATCCTGCGGCATGCCGCCGCGCGATCCGGTTAGGAGTCCGGTGAGCAGCGACGCCTGCGGCTCGGGTTGCATGCGGTTGATGTGCAGTTCGAACCGGTCGCGCAGCGCGAAGATCGCGGCGAAGAGCCGGTCTGTGGGACTGGCGTCGTTGCGTGCGGAAAGCGGCTTCAGGAGCCGGATATTCGCGGTCGGCATCACTGCGTAAATATCGCGCAGACTCAGGTAATCGTCGTAGGAAAAGTCTTCGATGACGCCGGGTTTCTTCAGCGCGCCGTAGGCGCTGATCTCGTCGCCCAACGTCACGTCCGGCCAGCCGGCGCGATTGGTGATGAGCGCGATGCCGGTGACCGTATGCACCGCACCCGTCGAAGTGGTCAGGGTGTCCGTACGTAACGCGATTTTCGTCTGCATCTGGCGCCTGTCGGGGGCTTCCGCTAAAAATCCATGCAGGGTGTACATTCGTGCATTCGCGAAATTCTCGATGCTCGCGGGCGTGAGTACGTGCGTCGTGCGAGCCACGCTGAACACCGCCAAACCCGTTCCAAGCGCCATTGCAGCGACAACCAGGCCGGTCGTACGGCAGTGGGGGAGCAGCGCCAGTCCCGCTCCGGCAACGCCCGTTGCTGCGAGGAGTATCCACAGTGCGGCCGGATACGCCGGGGATTGCCACCAGCGCAGCGCGAACAACGTGGCGACGAACGACAGGAGCATGCCGAAACTGATGCGCGACGCTTTCATGTCAGGCAGTGGCAGCCATCATTTTTTTGGCGATCCCGATCCATTCCTCCATCGTCAGTGTCTGCGGCCGCCGCGTCAGCTCCACGCCGCATGCCGCCAGCGCCTCGGTTCCGCCCGGTAATTTGGCCAGCGTGTTGCTCAGCATTTTGCGCTTCTGACTGAACGCATGTTTGGCCAACGACAGGATTTTGGTCACGGTCGCCGGATCGGCTTTGGGCTGCGGATAACAATCGATCTGCAGGATGGCCGAATCGACCTTGGGAGGCGGCAGGATGGCTTCCGGCGGCACGATGGCCATCAGGCTGGGTTTGCCGAACAGGTTCACCAGAATGGTAAGCAATCCGTCGCTGCCTTCGCCGCAGATATTCTCGGCGACCTCGCGCTGGATGAGGAGCGTGAGCGAGGTCGGGCGCACCGGTGTTTCCAGGAACACATGGCGCAGCAAGGGGGACGTGATGTGATACGGGATGTTCGCCACGACCTTATACGGACTGCGGGGCAAGTCAGTCCGCAAGGCATTCCCCGTCACCAAACTCAGTTTCGTTCGTATATCTTCTTGCGAGCCCCTCGTCACGAAGTCGGGCAACAGACTGATCATTCTCTCGTCGATCTCGATTGCTGTCACTTTCGCGGCTCGATACAATAATTCCCGCGTCAGAATGCCGATACCCGGACCGATCTCCACAATGCGGTCCGCCGGACCAACCTCGGCTGCAGCGATAATGATCTCCAGCACCTCTTCGGCGACCAGGAAATGTTGCCCAAGATCGGTGTTGAGCCAGATCTTCTTCTCGGCCAGAAATTGACGGACTTCCTCAGCGAGCATGCACACAGTATGCCGCATTTTCTCCCCCTTCCCCTCATGCGATCCCTCGCTTCCGCCGGCGTCATTGCCGTTTTGGCTCTGGCAGCCATCCAAACAGGTCTTTCCACCGTCGGAACCGCCGATGCCGCCGCCGTTTCGGCCGCCAAAACCTGCACCACCAACCTGCAGATCCGGCTGGCGAAACGCATGCTCAAGATCGGCCGCCCGCCGCGTTGCTTGCCGCCGGTGGCCAGCAGCCGCAGTTCGTCGCGCAGCTCGGTCAGCAGCAGCCGTTCGTCCTCGCTTTCGTCGTCCATGAGTTCGTCGCGCTCGTCGTCGGTTTCGTCGTCCTCATCTTCTTCTTCTGGTCCGACCGACCCGATGCTCGACACATCCATCCGCTCGCAGTTCCTGGCGCTGGGCGAAACCGGCCCGGTCATGGGCGCGTTCAAGGTCTTCCTCTACGAAGAGCCGCTGAACATTACGGCCATCCAGATCAACGCCGACATCACGGGTCCGGCCATCGACTCGTTCCTCGTTTACAACCAGTACCGCCAGTACCTCGGCCGCGCCACCGCCACCGCGTCCACGCCCACCATCCGCACGTACAAACTGCAATTGCAGAACGGTACGCTCACCGTCCCGCAGCGTGAAGAAATGAACTTCTACGCCCGTCCGGTGCTCATGAGCTACGACGCCGGCGGCCAGGGCGGACTCGTCGCGCGCATCCATAACGTCGTCTTCGACGGCAACGGATTCTGGAGCAACCACGCCTATACCACGGCCTCCGTCGAAACCTTCGTGGACTTCCAGACCGCCCGCGGCGTCATCACGTCGGTCAAGAACGCCGGCGCCACGCAGGAATTCCTGCTCTCCGGCACCGACCGCAAAGTCGGTTCGTTCACGTTCACCGCGCACAAGAACGACGGGCGCAGCGAAGTGAAGCTCACCAACCTCAACTTCACCGTCGAGCAAGCCGGCAACGTCACGCTCAGCAACGTCCGCATCGGCATGGACGGCGACTCCACCCGTTACAACTGCCCCGTTTCCGGCAGCCAGGTCACCTGCAACTCGCTCTCGGACATCGGCGTGATCGACGGTTCCAAGACGTTTAACGTCTACGCCGACGTCACCATCCCGGGCGGCACCAACAACGCCTCGCTGCGCCTGACCCTGAACGAAGGCGGCGATGTCAGCACGCAAGGCTCGGTCACCTGGACCGACGGCACGACCAGCTTCAGCTGGCTGCCGACCAACGGCGGACCGGTCGCGTCCGGCACGCTCTACAAATACTAGACTCCAGAGACTCTACGACTCCAAAGACTCCGGGAACATCCCGGAGTTTTTTTATGAGGCGGCTTCGGCGCCTTCCAGTAGCTGCAGCGGCGCGATGCTGAGCGCCAGGCGCTTGGTGTTGCCGCTGTCGAACAGGATCTCCACGATGTCGCCGGCGCGGTTCTGGACGACTCCCAGCCCGAACACCTTGTGCAGTACGCGGCTGCCGACCGTGATGGCGTCGGCCGAGTGTCCGTCGTCGGCGTCCTGCGAATCGTTTTCGAAAATGTCCGACACGTCCTGGTTGAATTCGCTTCCCGACGCGCGATGCGAGGTCTTGATGTTGCTGAACG
>DAORHV010000122.1:0-4001 GCA_035438175.1 Candidatus Peribacteria bacterium | reverse complement strand
GATGGCGCTGAGATCCCAGTCGGTCACCTCGTTATACGTCCAGCCCGGCGCGCTGACGGGCTCGCTTCCACAGGTCAGCAGACGTGCGGGCGGCACGGCCGGCACACCCTGGAAATACCACTGCTTGTGCGACTGCTTCCAATCCGGATGCACGTTGGGATACACCGTGAACAAGTGGTGGTCGTACGTGTAGGTGAGCGCCGACGGCGCGGCTGCAGCGGCCGGAATTCCGGTGGCCGCCAGGATTCCGGATGCCCCCAAACACACGAGCATGCGACGCAGTCCGCCGGCGAAGGTATTCTCGGAGAACATAATTACAGATGCCGTGTGAGCACGCCGGGAACGGGATTGGCGTCGAGCGCCTTGTTCACCAGCGCGTCGGCGCGCGAGTTCTGATGACGCGGAACGTACGTGAACGTGACTTGGGGGAATTCGGATTTCAGCTCCATGATTTCGTCGATCAGCGGCTGGAACGTTGCCATCTTCACGCGATATTCGCCGCTTAGCTGCTTCACCACCAGCTCGGAATCCAGGTGGCAGACCAAGTGGTTGGGCTGGAATTCGCGGGCCATCTGCATGCCGGCGATGAGCGCACGGTACTCGGCGATGTTGTTGGTCTGGATGCCGATGCTCTCGTGGTATTCCTTCAGCACCGCGCCGGTGGCCGGGTCGAGCAAAATGCAGCCCACGGCCGCCTGGCCGGGGTTCCCGCGCGATCCGCCGTCGGTGAACAGGTGCAGCGTTCCGCCGATGTTCAGCGGCTGCTGGATCTCGGGCGCGATGGCCGTGTCGATCGCCTTGCTCACCAGTTCGGCCACGAAGCGTTCGCGTTCGCGGACTTTCGGAAACAGGACGGCGAGCTTTTTTTCGAGTGCGGCTGGCAGCTTGATCATGGACCGCATTGTACTCCAGGGCCGGCCGGCACGCCCGCGATTACGGCGCCTGTTCGAGCGGTCCCAATAGCGCCGCAAGTTCCATGCGCAGCGCCTCTCGAATGAGATCCATGTCCGTGCCATGCGGATGCTTCAGTTTGTTGATCTCCGAACCGACTTCCGCAACGGTTCTGGCGGCGCTAAGCGTGGGATACAACAACAGCAACGGCTTGGGGACCGCTGGCGCATCCGGTGCGTTGTAAGGCAGATATGCGCGGTACGCGGGCATGTCGAGGTCGTACAACTTCAGGGCATTGGCGACGACCCGCTGTCTTGTCACCGGCGTACCATTCGCATCCAGGGCGATGCGCGGGATGGTGTCGAGCAATGCGACCGACGTGTAATAAATACCCCCGGCGGTCATATGGTTCGTGTTGATTTCCAGTTGATGACTGCATCTATTGCTCCGAAAATGCATTTTACAGCTGGATGTCGGAAGCCCGGCGTATTCATGGAAACTGTTGCAGTTGGCGTCTTCGCCGCCGATTGTTTCGTCGACAAGCTCCTGAATCCGACGGAATGTCATGAAGCCATACACGCCGATGACATGTGCGATGTATTGCGATGCATCGTCGGACTGCTGCACGCCCTCTAAAATGTCCATTACCCGTCTTGACGACAGTTGCTCGCGCATGATGTCATCATCACACCGAAATCGATTTCGTCAATGTTTTGCGCAGTTTCCGCCGCAGCCGCAGGTCTCTTTTCCGCATCCGCAAGCCTGCGCCGGCAGATCCAACTTGAAGCGTCCGTCGCGGTGATCGATGGTCGATCCGCCGATTTTCCAGAGCGTCAGCGGCGAGGCGAAGAACAGAAGTTCCGGCACCTCGCGGTTGCTGAACGTCGCGTCGTCGGATTTGGCTTTGGGTTCGAACTCCATGCAGAACGCGCCGTGCTCATCGGTGTCCACCCGCAAACCGTATCCGGTTTTTCCTTCGCCGGCCGCGACCTTCGCCAGCGCCTTGGCCGCCGCCGTCGTAATAACCAGTGTGGATGGACGCGGCGCTTCTTTCGCCAGCAGGTCGTTTAAGTCCCCGACGATCAGTTCCACATCGTGCTCGGACAAGCCGTGGCTCAAGGCGCCTTCATGAAGCGTGTCGAGCGTGTTGAACGCGCAGCCCACGCAATGCAGTCCGTAGGTGGACATCACCTCGGCCGCTCCGGGGTGCAGCGCGATGATTTCCATGACGTTCATGGCCGAATGAATACGGGGCGCAGACGGCTTCTTGGCCTTCTTTACAGGCTTTTCCCCCGTCGCCGCCGGCTTCTTTTTCGCAATCCGTTTTGCTGGCATGGCCGCAGTATATTCCAGTATGCTTGGGTCCACGACCGATGATCGACTTTTCCTCCGATCCGGTTCACCCCGCCCCTATGTCACGCTCTCTACGCCTCTTTTCGATGGTGATGTTGCCGCTCATCATGCTGGCCCTCGGCTGGCAGCTCGGCATGCGCTCCGAACAGCAGCGTCTGACCAGCGAACGCGACCGCATCGCCGAGTTGTTCTCGGGCGAAACGGGCAGCGGCAAGACGGTGATGAGCGATCCGGAGAAGGAAGTCGATATCTCGCTTTTGTGGAGCGTCTGGCGTTTGCTGAACAGGAATTACATCGAGCCCGATCAGCTGAAAATGAACACCATGGTGTTCGGCGCGGTATCCGGCATGGTGTCGGCCGTCGGCGATCCGTACACGCTGTTCATGACGCCCACCGACAATAAACAGTTCCAGGACACGCTCAGCGGCACGCTGGAAGGCATCGGCGCCCAGCTGGAAATGCAGAACGGCCAGGTCATCGTGGTCGCCCCGCTGAAGGGTTCGCCGGCCGAGAAGGCGGGCATCCTGCCGCGTGACGTCATCGTGAAAGTCGGCGACAAGGACGTGGCCGACATGAAGCTGGAGGAAGTCGTCAGCATGATCCGCGGCGAGAAGGGTACGCCGGTGACCATCACCGTGCTGCACGACAAGGCGCGCCAGGTCACCACCATGACCATGACCCGCGACGCCATCCACGTGCCGAGCGTCGAATCCAAGCTCATTAAGACCACACACAGCGGATCCATCGCCTACGTGGCGCTCAACCAGTTCGGCAACGATTCCATCGCCGAACTGCGCACCGCGCTGCAGGCCATGCCGCTGAAGGACGTGAAGGGCGTGGTGCTCGACCTGCGCTTCAACGGCGGCGGCTACCTGGAGGGCGCCGTGGACCTGGTGTCCATGTTCGTGGCCGACGGCAAAGTCGTGTCGGTCGAACGCCGCGGCGGCACCACCGAAGAGCACTTCGTGAAGGGCGGAACGCTGGTTCCCGAGACATTGCCCGTGGCCGTCATCATCAACGGCGGATCGGCCAGCGCCTCCGAAATCACGGCCGGCGCGCTGCAGGACCACAAGCGCGCCAAGATCGTCGGCACCCAGAGCTTCGGCAAAGGCACCGTGCAGGAAGTCATCGATCTGCCGGGCGGCTCCAGCCTGCGCGTCACCATCGCCCGCTGGCTCACGCCGGACGGACACAACCTGGGCAAGAAGGGGGTCACGCCGGACATCGTGGTGGACCGCACCGTCGAGCAGTTCCAGGCCAACAAAGACCCGCAGCTCGACACCGCCGTCGAATGGGTCACCGACAAGCAGGACATTTCGGCCACGTTCGGCACCGGCGCGGTGAAGGTCACCAAATAATCCGCTGGTCGGCCGGCACACGGTCCAGACCGCCGAACAGTTCGCGGTCATGGGGCTTCAACTCGACCATATCGTCGGCGGCCTCCACCGGTTCATCCGTAGCTGCCTCGCCGTTGGTTTCCGCGCGTTCCTGCAGACGGCGGCGCTGCTTCCAGGCCTTCGCGTTGCGTTCGCGCCATCGCTCGTTGGCGTCCTGCTCGGCCAAGCCGGTGGCCATCTGCGAAGCTTGGTTCATTTTACTCGGCGTATTGCCCGCGCGCAGCAAGCGGATGCGGCGGATTTTTTTCTTGCGGTCCGAAATGCTCAATTGCGCCAGGCGACTCTGCTTGCTCAGGAGTATCTGTTCGTGGTGACGCACCGTTTTCACCGCGTCCGCGATACGCCCGATGACGGCGCCTT
>DAORHV010000121.1:0-4021 GCA_035438175.1 Candidatus Peribacteria bacterium | reverse complement strand
TATGTTTGTCTTGTGAAATGCCAAACCTGCTTGAACAAATGCTGCCTGGGATGGCGGAGGTGGTTGATAATTTCCTTGGGCGAAAGGATGCGAAACATTATTTGGTGTACCTGTGGGAAATATTCGAACGAATGGTGGTGCTTGCGGGGTTAAAGTTGACTGCGATGGTGGGATCTGCTGTTGTGGTGGCTGTTGCTGTTGCTGGGGTTGTGCTTGTTGTGAGATGGGGTGATGATGGCAATTTTGGGTTTGAGAGTAAGGATGATGATGGGAAACAACGGTGCTTTCGCCAAAATGAAAGACGGCGTGGTGCTGGTAAACACCGCGCGCGGCTCGCTTATCGACTCCGTTGCGCTGCTGAAAGCGCTGGAATCCGGGAAAGTCGGTCACGCGCTGCTGGACGTGCTTGAGCACGAGACCAACTTCGCCGAAAACAAGAAGCTGGTATCGCACCCGCACGTCATCGCCACGCCGCACATCGCGTTCTATGCCGACGACAGCATGCACGCCATGTATGCCGATTGCTTCCTGTCCATCGACCAATGGAAGCGCGGCGAAAAGCCGGCGCATGAGGTGCAGCCGGTGAGCGTCGTCTGCGATCTGCCGGGGTTCCGCAAGTGATCTACGCCTGCGGCGCGGCCCCGTTTTTACGTACACGGGAGATCAGCAAGCCGATGCCTGCCGCGATGCACACCACGGAACCGACCACATAGAGAGCAATTTCGAAGATATCGACCGGTCCGGTGAGCCCGCCACGGGTCAGACCGTTTGCGGCGGCAAGCGAAAAGGTGGTTTCCACGAATTTCTCCTCGCCGCGGTAATACGTGACGTGCAGACCGTACTGGCCCGATGTCGGGAACACCACCGTCATAAACGTCTTGGCGGCGTTACGCTCCACTTTTCGGTTGAAGATGGTCGTGCCGTTCAGCGTGACTTCGAATGCCACGTCGCTGTATTCGGCTGCCTCCTGCATGCCGTCGCGGCGCTGGTTGTACAGGTTGAAGTCGAACAAAATCTGCTCGCCGGCGATCAGCGCCTGGTCGTACCCGACGTCGATAAGGTAGTCCCCCACCTTCTCCTCCAGCGAAAGACCCAGCGCGTGCGCGTGGACGGGAGCGGCAATCGTCAGGAGCAAGAGCGTTCCGCAGAACAAAACTGAGAGGCGCTTCATTGGCGTATTGTCGCAGGTTGCCGGGGATTCGCAAGATGCGGACATACTCAGCAGTCGCAGGATGCGGCGTTGCAGAGCGGACACGTTTCGATGCCGACTTCGCCGCTCATCCACGCGCTGACGGCGTCCCAGGGCTTCAGCATGCTCAGGAACACTTTCAGATCGGCGGCGCGGCGCATCCACCAGCCGAAGCGGCCGTAGACGCGAAGCGGTCCGTACGCGACGGCCGCCCAGCCGGCACCGACCGGAATAGCGAACGCTGACAGTTTTTCCGGCGTCTTCACCAGCGGTTCTCCGCGCGTTTTGCGGCCGGTGACATCCGCCACGTACGATCCGTCGCGCACGGCGGTCTGGGCGGTGCCCGAGTACTGCGTGGCTGCGGCATCGCCGATCACGAACACGTTGTCGTTGAACTTGGCTTGGCGGAACTCATCCACCTCGGCGCGTCCGCGGCGGTCCAGTTGCAACCCTTCGATTTTGGCAAGCATGGAGTTGGCTTTCACGCCTGCGGTCCACACGACCGTCTTGGTCTTCATTTGCATGTCTTTCAGGTACACCTGCTCAACATCCTGTTTGGTCACGCTGCGTCCGAGCAACACGTTCACGCCCACATGGCGGAGCCGCTCCAGCACGCGCTGCGACATTTCGGGCTCCAACGTGGGCAGCACGCGCGACATGGCTTCCACCAGATCGATGGTCACCAGCGACGGGCTCAGGCCGTGGCGCTTGCAGAGGGTGCGGGCGTAGGTGGCCAGTTCGCCGGCCAGTTCCACGCCGCTTGGACCGGCGCCGATGATGACGATATGGGCGGCCTGAGTGCGCTCGGCGGCATCCGGATTGGTCCGGGCGGCCTCGAATACGTCGTGCAAATGGTTCTTCAGCTTCACCGCCTCCTGGGCCGATTTCATACCATAGGACAGTTCCTGCATCCCCGGAATGCCGAAGTATGCGGTCTCGGAACCGATGGCAAGCACCAGATAGTCGTAGCCGTAGTGCGCACCCGAGACGCCGCGCACGATGCGGTGACGCAGGTCTACGCCGTCGACAGTGTCTTTCACCACCTCTACTCGGGAGCCTTTGAAAATCAGGCTGTACGGTACGCAGACTTCGGTCGGTGATTTGCCGGCCACCACGCGGTACAGTGCGGCGTAGTACTCCAGATACGATTTACCGTCGATCAGCGTGATTTTGGCATCCAGATGCTGCGCAGAGAGATCCAGCGCGGCGCGTACGCCGCCGAAGCCGCCGCCGACGATGAGGATGCGTTTTTGTGAGGAAACAGGGACCATCATGTGGATATGGGAAGTATTCTTTTTAGTGTAGCACAAGCCGAAAGAATCGGCAATCCCCTGCTCCGGTCCGCCGTTTAACGCAGTACCTCTATCCGCACCTGTCTGCGCAGATCGCCGGACACCGCCTCGATGGTGAATTCACCCGGCTTCGGGCTCCAGCTGAAGCGGAAATCGGGCGCTTTACCGGTGCCGACCTTGGTGCCATCGACATACCAGTCCACCGTGCGGACGCCGCTATCGGCGGCTGCTTCGAACAGTACGTGTTCATTCCTGTCGGGTACCAGCGGATCGAGCTTGAACGAGTCGGACGCCGAGGGCTTAGTGATTTCCAGCGACGCCGGCTCGGCGGGAACGGCGGTTCCGGCTCCGCCGCACAGCGGCGAGTTTGCCACCGGCGGCTGTTGCCAGCCGTTCTCGCGAGCCCACTTGCGGAGCTCGACCGGGAAGACCGCAAAGTCTTTCTGCTGCACGAACTGCGGTGGGCAGGCATCGGTCGCCAGCAAACCGTTGCGGGAATCGATGCGGAACGTGCGGAACAGATCGTCTCGCTTTTTGGGTTCCGTACCGGCGATGAAATGCTCCGTCAGCACGCCGGGGCACTGCGGCGTCGGCAACAACCCCGACAAGCGGCAAACAGTCACGTCCGTCAATCCCGCCGGCCGGCGGAACGCCGACGGCGCCACGCCCTGCATGGCCGCCAGCATTACGTCGTGGTAAATCGGACCGGCGCCGGTAATGCCCGAGGTGCCGCGCATGGGCGTGTTGTCGGCATTGCCGACCCACACTCCCACCACGCGGTCGGGCGTGTAACCCACCGTCCAGTTGTCGCGCGAGTTGCGGGTGGTGCCGGTCTTGGCCGCCGACGGGAACGGCAACAATAGCGGGCTCTGATCGCCGAATTCGGCCACGCGTGCGTCGTTGTCCGACAAGATGTCGCTGACTTGCCAGGCGATTTTCTCGTCCAGAACGCGCTCGCCCTTCCCCGATGTCTCGCCGAGCAGCGCCACCGGCCGCAGCGTGGTGCCGCCGCGCGCGAACATGCCGTAGGCCTGGGTCAGTTCCAGCAGGCGGACTTCGGCGTCGCCGAGCGCCAACGCCAGGCCGTAGTGCTCGGGCGTGAGCGAAAGCGTGCTCACGCCGGCCGATTTCAGGAAACCCATGAGCTGGGCGACACCCACTTTCTCCAGCGTCTTCACCGCGGCGATGTTGTACGAGTTGGCCAGCGCTTCGCGGTAGCGCACCAGGCCGTGGTAGCCGTAGTCGTAGTTGCGCGGCACGTACGGATTGCCTTCCTGGGTGAAGAACTGCGTCTCGATGTCCGCCACGGTGGTGGCCGGCGTGTCGCCTCGTTGCATGGCCAGCGCGTACACGAACGGCTTCAGCGCCGAACCGGGCTGTCGCGCCGATACGGCCACGTTCACCGCGCCGTCATGCTGTTCATCGAAGTAATCACGCGAGCCGACCATCGCCAGGATCTCGCCGGTTTTTGCGTCCAGCACCACGACCGCCGCCGAGGTCACGTTGGCGTCGGCCAATTTGTCCACGTTGTAGTCCACGA
>DAORHV010000120.1:0-4063 GCA_035438175.1 Candidatus Peribacteria bacterium | reverse complement strand
CACTTCGACGCGGCGCGAGGACGGGTGACGGCCGCCTTCCGCGGCAGCGACGACGCGGCCCGTTCGGCTGTACCGGGCATCGTACTCATCGATCTGGACACGCAGCAGCCGGTGCCCATCAACTACGGCCTGTACACCGCCACCGAACGCGACGAGAACGGCGTGCCGACCAAGAGCGTGCTGCGCATCCCCGACTGGGCCGACGCACGCGGCAAACGCATCCGCGCGCTGGCGATGGTGAACACCGAAGTGCGCGCCACGCTGGATTTGCAGGCGGCCAGCGGCTGGCGCCAGGCGCTGGCGGGCTGGGGACGCTGGCTCGGCATGAGCGGGCTGGCATAAACGAGAAGCGAGTCACGGGTTACGGGTCTCGAGTTTCAGAAACAACTCGTAACTCGCAACCCGTCACTCCATGGTATGACGGTGATATATTCAAACACGGCATACATCACTAGAATACGTCCATGTTCTGCCTCGATCCGCTGCACCCGATCTTCAATGCGATTTTGGAGATCGTTTCCAAGTCACCCGGCATCAGTATGGGCGAGCTCCACAAGGAACTGAAAGCCCGCAACGTGGACGTGTCTCTGCAGCACCTCTACCGCACGGTCACCCGCATGACCGACGAACAGGTGTTGCTGAAGACGAAGGGCAAAGTGTCGATCAACTTGATGTGGGCCTCCTACCTGCAGTTCTTCGCCGAGCAGACCAAGGCCGCCGCGGTGGATTCGCACAAGAACATGCCGATGTTCCCGCTGAAGGAAGGCGAGCGCAAAGTGTTCGAGCTCGACACGCTGGCCGACGTGGAAACCATCTGGAACCACCTGCTGGTGCAGCTGTACGGCATCACGCCGGACGTGAAGATGCTCTTTAAGTACTACTCGCACGCGTGGTGGCAGCTGGGGGAAAAGGCCGGCCAGAAGGAGATTTACAAGCGCATCGCCGACGCCGGCATCCGTTGCCACTGGCTGTTCGGCAGCACCTCGTTCCTGGACACGCACGTGGCCGAGGTGAACAACAAGGTTTTCCTGGCCAAGTGCACCGACACGCCGCCGTTCCCGGCCGAGGGCTACAACACCAACGTCTACGGCGAGTACATTCTGGAATGCATTTTCCCGGACAACATCACCAAGCACTTCGCGTTCCTGTTCCGGTCGGTGAAATCCATGAAGGAATTCGACGCGCGCCTCGTCTCCGATTTGTTCGGCATGAAGGGCAAGTACAAGGTGACTGTGTGGCGCAACTGGCGCCAGGCCGATACCGTGCGGGCCAAGATCGCGCAGTGTTTCGCCTAATCGGATTCAGTTGCGTTTCAAACTAGAATTCGTACAATGTCAACATGGCCCTGAACAGCCCGCGTGATTTCAATAAGCTACTCGCCGAGTGCAAAGGCAACCGGGACGAGTTTTTGGAGTACCTGCGCCTGGAAGTCGGCGAGGACCCGGATGTGGTCCTGCGGCTTGCCGACCGCGTGCAAGGGTTCCTGGGCGTGGACGAAATCCGTTCGGCGATGGAAACCGTACTCAACGGCGGTCGTCCCGAACGGTACCTGGGGTACTTCGACCGCGTGCAGCGCTTCTTTCCCGACGAGGAGTTGCGCCCGCGCATGGTGGAGGTGCATAAGACCCATCCGTGGCTGTTCTATACCCACGGCTCCACGCTGGAATCGCTATTTCCCAACGAGTACTTCCGCCGGCTGATGGCCGACGGCACCGACATCTTCACCGATCCGGACCTGCTGCGTATCTTCCAGCTGTTCAACGCGGAAATGCCGATCATCTCGTACAGCGAGCAAATACGGAACCGCATGCGCATGCTGCTGGAAACCGAGGAGCAGGCCGACGTGTACGTGGAGCAACCCAAGGAAGCCGGATTCGCGTGCGGCGGCATGGAGAAGAACTTCCTGCAGGCGGCCAGGGAGCGCCGCGGTCTGGTGGCCGTGAACGGCGGACAGTTGCTGGCCAAACACTTCCACGCAAAGGGCGCAGACAAGGCCAAGAAAGTATCATATGTGGCGCCGAAAACGCAGGAAACAGTCGAAGGCTACATGCTGTGGGGCGATTACATTTACGCGCCCACCGATGGTCAGCACGTGCATGTCATCGAGGCGTTGGAGCGCGGCGAGCGCGACGTGACCATCGATCATCTCACCGTGAAACCGGTACGCCCGCTGATCGGCACCACCTCCAAACAGATCTTCGACGCCTTCCACGGGGCCGACGCCGCGAGCTAAGAGGCTTCGCCGATCAGGAGCCGCCGCATGTCGTCGCGCACGTCCATGACGTACATGTGCATTTCCTCCGAATAGCGCATGCCGAGCAGCGAGGCATAGACGTCGTATTTGCGGATGGCGCCTTCGTAATCCCGCGCGCCGTCGAGATTGGTGATGCCGTGTCCGTGCGGCATGGTCACCTGCCGGACTTCGGCGTCCGGATGCAGCATGTACGCGCGCAGCTGGTCGGCGAAGCAATTGGCGACGGCGAAGCAGGTCGCCACGCGGTACGCCTTGCGCGAAGAAGAACCCTGGAGCTGGACCACGTTCCACCGTTCGCCGTTCTCTTGCTCGTTCAAGCTGGTGGACGCGGCGGCGCAGCCTTTGTAGCGCAGCTGCAACGCGGCGTTGCCTTCAATCATCTGCGCCCCGCCCAGCAGCACCGCCATCGACAATTCCGACGCGGTGAGCGGCGGCATTCCTCGCGGGGTCCGGCGGTACGAGGCCAGGTCGACCGAGGGCGGGTGTGCGGCGAGGAGTTCGGGGAGTTTCATGGGCTTAGTTGTATTTCCACGCATTGGCGGGATCCCTGCGTTCGTCATCGTCGTCATCCGGGTCGGGCGCTTCGTTGCTGGGCGGAGGCGAGTCCGGTTCCCCGCCCTGGCGGATAATGCCTTCCACATTGTCGATCTGGTCCTGCAATCCCTGCGGAAAATCTTCCGCTCTTTCCCCCAACGCACGCACTTGGGCGAGCGTGGCCCGTGCCAGATCCTGCTCCTGCAATAACGCCAGCACGAGTGCCAGTTCCACCAGCGCGATCATCTGCAGATGTTCATTGCCCTCGAAACGCGCGAAGGCTCCGGCGAGCAGCTCGAGTTCGCCGGCCAGCTGACGCGGCTCGGCGCTGCGTTCGAATATTTCGTCGCAGGTGGATGCCTGATGCACTTCGTGCAGCCGGCAGGTGACCGTATCCAAGAGCAGGATGTACATCTCCAGTTCGCGTGCCGGGTCTTCCATCGCGTCGGCGGCGTTCACACCCATGCCGATCAGCGACATGGCCTGGGCGGCAGGCACTTGGGTGTAGGCGGCTTCCACCAGGCGGATGACTTCGAGCGGATTGCCTTCGTCCTGGGCCTGGCGCACGGCGGCGAACACGTCGTCGGGATGTTCCGCCACCAGCGCCAGCACGCGCCTGCCATACACGCGGGTGAGACGGTCGGTGACCGCCGATGTTTCCGTGACGCCGCGCGCGACCCTGAGGGCATGCAGTTCGCCGGCTTCGGCGGGGACCTGTCCGGTGAACCGCAAAGCGCAATACGCAAGCAGCGCGTCGCGCGCCGATCCGCGCAGCGCCAGCAGCCGGGTGGCGATGGCGGTCAGCGCTTCCTGATCCAGGATACGGGTGTCTTCCAGATCGCCTTCGCCCCGAGTCATGATGCGCGGCGGCAACGCGCCGTTGCCGGCCCCCTCTTCCGCCTGCTCTTCCTCGCCGTCGATGGACGGCGGATTCATGTCCAGAATCACCGCACCAAGGGCCAATTGCTGGGAGGCGCTTCCCGGATCGCGGGTGTCTTCTTCCAGCAGACGGCGCACGGCGTCGCCGGCCGCGGAGAAATCCGTGGTCGTGTCGGGACCGTACAGGGCGTCCACCGCCGTACGGATGGCGGCTTCGAGTTCCGGTGAATGACGCGAGGTCTCTGCCATAGCGGCGGCAGGCTACCCGCCCGCCGCCGCATGTCAATTAAATGATACTTCTTGCCGCTTACTGCCCGATGATGGGCTGGAACTTGTTCTCACCCACGTTTTTCCAGCCACCCCAATTGCAGTGCACCGTCACGGTGTTCTCGCCCT
>DAORHV010000119.1:0-4077 GCA_035438175.1 Candidatus Peribacteria bacterium | reverse complement strand
CATCCTGCGGATCGGTCGTATGCATGACACGAGCCTACACCAGTTTCAGGTGCGCGGCCCGCCCAGGAACTGGAACGCCGGGTCCAGCACGTCTGCGCCGTGCAAGCGGGAGGTCTGGATTTCGCGGTGGCCGGCGTTGCGGATGAGCCGCACACTGTCGCCCGGCCGTGCGTCGGCCAGCGGCGCTCCATGAATGCCGAGTGCCCGGCGGGCGGTGCCGCGGCTGCCAGGGGAGCTGCTTAAGTTGCTGTCTTGGTAGAAGTGCAGCACGCGGCCGGCCATGGCCGGACGGCGCGTCACCGGCTGCCCCAGGTTCCGCAGACCGAGCTGAATGGGATCGATGAGCACCACGTCGGTCACCGGGATCTGCGTGCGCATGCGGTCCCAGCGTTGGGACATATCGTCGATCACGCCGCCGCCCCAGCTGAAACCGGCCATGCCGATGCGGGCGGGCGGACGCTCATTCGCGAACATGCCGCGGCAATGGATGCGGTCGTGCACGATGTTCTCGATATGCCGGACGTTCACAGCCGTATTGCCGCTGTCCAGATCGGCGCTGCCCGAGGTGGCCGCGCGGAAATCCGTGGCGGCCCGGCCGCTGCGGAACAGCAGCACGTCCACGCCGGGCTGTCCGGCGAAGCGCTGCTGAAGGTCGCGCATGCCGTTTTCGTAGGTGCCGAAACCCTGCCGGTTGCCCATCACCAGTATCTGCACCGTGCGTGGCTCCGGACCGCTGCCGCGGAAATACTCGAACATTTGGTTCGGTTGTTCGGGTTGTCCCGGTTGGTGCAGCAATCCTTCGTGGTACGCGCGCAACTGGTCGGGCGGCAGCTCGCGTCGCGACTCGGTTGCACTGACGGCCATTTTCACGCGTGCTTCGTTGGCGGCGAACATCGGAGCGATGCGGCGGCGGAACAAATTCGACTGCGTGAACGCACGCGCCGTCTTGGCGCCGGATTCAATGCCGCGCTCCATGACGCTCTGCACCAAACTGCGCGTGTCGCGCTGGATGCCGCCGATGCGGGCGGCCGGCGTGACCGAACTCACCTCGCGCGGACGCAGGTAGCCGTTGCCCAAAATTCGCGTGCGCAACTGGCCCAGCGCCTCGCGCGTCTGCCCCATGATCGTGCGCATGCTCGGACGCTCGCCGCGCCCGCCTTCGGGCGAAAATTGGCGGCACAACCGCGCTTCCGCAAAGCCGTGATTGAAGTTGGTGTTCGGCAAATCTTCCCAGTATACCAGAAAACGCCGTTTTCCGCATCTGTCAGGGCTCAGCTGCCGCGACGACGCTCGTTTTTCTTCGCAATGACCACCCGGTAGGTTTCGGGGACGCCCTTGGAGCGGTCCACGGCCTGCCCGGGCTGCGGGCGGACCAGTTTTTTAATGGCCCACGCGTAGGCGTCCACGTCCGCATTCACGCGGGCCAGGCTGCCGTGCATTTGGTGCACGCGGTTGTTGGCGCGCTGACTGGGTCCGCTGCCGGTGATCTCCAGCGGTTCGCCGACGTACAGTTTCACGACCGCCGGACGGTGCGATTCATCGGCCGCCTCGTCCACGCCCATGAAGTTGTGCGGCGCTTCCACGTGCACAGGCACCAGCCGTGCGGGCGGGGGCTCCACCGCGCCGTACACTCCGATCACGCGGTCGCGCGTCATGCGTCCGCCCTCCGGGCAGCGCGTCATCATCATTTGCGAACTGCCGTGGATGCCGCACATGATCCGGTTCACCACGTCGGAGTAAGCGCTCATCACCGGTTCTTCGTCGGGCGTGAGTCCTTCGCGGTATTTGGGCGCGTAAATGGAGATACTGTTCACCGCGCCGGCGAAGATGCGGTGGAACGTGCTCAGGCGCACCTTGTGGCCGATGACGATGATGTTCTGCGCCAGGAACTGCTGTGCGTCGCGGCGCATCTGCTGTTCGCCGTACGCACCTTCCTGCCGCACAATCGTCTCCATGAGCACCGGGTCCATCTCGCTGCTGTGCGGGATGATTTCCCAGGTGACGTCCTCGCCCGAGCGGTGCATCTCCATGGCGTTCTGGAAATTCGTCCGGCTCTCCGGATTCGCAAAACCGCTGCCGGGCGCCAGCATGCGCCGCACGAAATCCTGCACCACCCACGTCCGCTGTTCGTCGCGGCCGCGCAGATAATCGGTGTCTTTGGGTTCGCGGTGCCGCTCGCGCACGAACGCGCCGGTCAGCGCGGTCACGTCGCGCACCAGGTTCACCGGCCATGCGTGGCGCGCGTGTGCCATGGTCTGGAACATCCGCCACGCCATCGCGCCGCGGCCCTGCTTCACCGTGGTGGCGCGGAACATGTCGGCCAGCTCGGAGCCGCCCTCCTTCAACACGCCGCCACCGGTCACATCGATGTCGTGCCCTTCTTCGCGCAGTTGCCCGAGGATGTGTTGCTGGAACGGAGTGGGCATAGCGGACGAGTGTAGCGAGAGGGCCTCCAGAGGACAATCAGCCGTCCAAAACCTCTTCTAACCCATATCAAACCTTGGTAAAGGCATGTTTCGGCCAATTTCTTATCCAGCAATACAATATTCGAAAGTCAATGGTTTTTGGGGTGTCCAGGATGGGCGTTAGCTAGCCCAAGCGGGCAAAACTTGACAAATATGTGAAAAAGATTGATTACAACCTAGTTATGCCTATCATGTGTGCAGATGCAAACCGCAATAGCAGACAGTTCCACCGTCAGTATCACCAGCACCTCCGCAGGGGAGGAGCCTCCGAAACGCACCGCACCGGTGACCAAGGCGGACATCCGCCGTTTGAAGGAATGCGTCGTCAGCCGCAAGCCCGGCTTGGACGGAGTGCTTCGCCAGAACGGCATCCAGTCCGTGTACGACTACGTGCGCGGCTACGTCGCCAAGCAGGTGCCGGTCGTTTGTAAAACGCGCCAGCAGCAGCTGGTGTCGGCCGTCGCCGCCGAGACGGAGCGCCTGCTCGGTCCGGCCATGGCCCGCTCGGTGGAGGCCCAGCTCACCAAGTACTACAGCGCGTCCACCATGGACCACTCGGGTCCGCTGTACCACCCGTGGGCGCTGAACTTCGATCTGGTCTCGTCCATCGTCGCGCTCGAACATCCGGACCCGCTGCTCCAGAACGTCATCACGCTGGCGTTCTCGAACGTGTCGCTGAATAACTTCGCCTTCCCGCGCGGCATCGCGTTCCACGCGCTGAACGCCAAGGGCGAACTGAAGCAGCACCGCCTCTCGTTCTTCCCGAGCAAGCTCAGCACGTATCCGGTCTTCAATCTGCCGGCCTACACGTTCGCGGACGTCGCCCGCATGAAGGACGTCATCCATGCATCCGTCCGTTCCGGCGAGATCGATGCAGCCGGCGGCGCGGCCGCCGAGAAGATGCTCGACGACATCTACGCCACCTCCGACGTTTTGGCCTGCGCCACCTACACCGACCAGATCGCCAAGGTGAACGCCGCGCTGTGGAAGCGCGTGAACGCCCGTCATTCCTCGCGCAAAGACGTGAACCTGGTGTACCTGGAGCAAGAGTCCATCGTGGCCAAGATCCTCGTCGACCACCATCTGCACGCCGGCACGCTCATCGCCAAGCTCATCCTCGACCAGTCGGCCGTCACCACGGCCATGACGTACTTCGACCGCCTGCCCGAGGCGTTCTCGGTGTGGGAGAAGCGCGGCACGTACCTGTTCTGGGGTTTGCCAAAGGGCGCCAAGCGCCGTGTGCAGCTCTGGAAGCGCGGCAACGAACTGGTCAGCGACGACGGGTCGTTCAAGGTCGCGCTCACGCCCGAGGCCATCGCCGCCGGACTGCAGTCCCGCGAACTGATCCCGGGCACCATGATCTCGCTGCTGACGCTGTCGTTCTACCACGGCCTCACGTCGTTCGGCGGACTCGGCCAGGTGTGTTACCTGCCGCTCATGCACGCCGCCTACCTGAAACTGACGCGCGACGTGCAGGACCGCGAGAGCGAGCGTGTGGCCGCCGGACTCAACGCCCAGTTGTTCGGCGGAGAGATGATGATCGCCTTCCTGGAGGGCGCCAAGAACGACGCCGTGCTGGCGACCGCCGGCGATTTGGTGCTGTACGGCGACA
>DAORHV010000118.1:0-4107 GCA_035438175.1 Candidatus Peribacteria bacterium | reverse complement strand
TACCTGGTCATCACGGGCTACGACACACTGGCGTTCCGCACGCTGAAGATCCCGTCCAGCCGCGGCAGCATCGTACTGGGAAGCTTCGTGAGCTTCGCATACAGCAACATGATCGGCTTCGGCGCCATTACCAACGCGTCCATCCGGTACCACATCCACCGGCATGCCGGCGTCTCGCTGAAGGACTCCACCAAAGTCGTGGCGTTCTATTCGCTCACGCTGCTGCTCGGGATGCTGTGCGTGGGCAGCGTGGTGTTCCTGTTCAGTCCGGTGAAGATCCCGCTGTCGTTCCATCTGCCGTTCCGCTCCATGCAGCCGTTCGCCTGGATGTCCATGAGCATGCTGGTGCTGTACATCTGGCTGCTGACGCGGCGCGGCAAGCCGCTGAAAATCTGGCATTGGACCATTCCGCACATGCCGCTGCATATCGTGCTGTTTCAAGTGTTGCTGGCCAGCGCCGACTGGATGCTGTCGGGCGCGGCGGCGTACGTGCTCATCCCCCACTCGGCCGTCATGTCGTACACCGACTTCATGAGCATTTACGTGGTGGCGCAGCTGGCCGGCATGTTCAGCCAGGTGCCGGGCGGCGTGGGCGTCTTCGAGACGATCATGCTGCTCCTGTTGCCGCGCGTGGCGTCCACCGCCACCACCGTCGGCACGCTGCTGGCGTTCCGCGCCATTTTCTACGTCGTCCCGTTCCTGCTGGCCACCCTGCTGCTCGGCAAATTCGAATGGACCAGCCGCCGCAAAAAGAAATTACTGGGAATCATCCCACGATGACCGTGTCCTCGATGCGCATGCCGAACTTGCCCGGGAAATAGAGACCCGGCTCGATGGTGACGACTTCGTTCTTCTTGAGCTTCATCGCCGGTCCGCGGCCGGAAAGCACCACGCCTTCATGGATGTCCAAGCCCACGCCGTGGCCCAGCGCATGCGGAAAGTGTTCGGTGCCGTAGCCGTGCTCGGCCAGTATCGCGCGCGCTTCGGCATCCAGCGCATGGGTGGTCACGCCGGCCTTCACGCGCTTGCACATGTGGCGCTGCACCCGGCTGAGAATCGTGTAGACCTTGGCCTGTTCGGCGGTGGGACGGCGGGTGAAATAGACGCGGCTGTAATCGCTGCAGTATCCGCCGACCGTCACGCCCATATCGATCTGCACGATGTCGCCGGCGCGCAGCACGGTGTCATCCGGCCGGTGATGCGGTTGCGACGTGTTCTTGCCGAAACCCACGATGGTCTCGAACGCCATTCCTCCTGCCCCGGCCTTGTGGGCGGCCTCGGCGATGCGCCATGCCACGTCGCGCTCGGTCACGCCACGTGTAAGGTAGGAAGGCACACGCAGTAAAATTTCTTTCGTGATGGCGCACGCCTTGCGGATACTGCGCAGTTCGGCGGCGGATTTGGTGCGGCGGAACTCCTCGATGACTCCGGTTGTTTGAACAAATTTTGTGTTCTTGTATTTGGTCTTCCAGCTACTGAATTGCGCCACCGGGATGTGCTCACCCTCGAAACCCATGACCTTGGTCTTTTTCAGCAGGTCGGGCAACGTTTTAGGGTCGCCGATGCGCATGGATCGCCCCAGCTTCCTGGCGGCGTTCTCGCTGTAGCGCGCGTCCACAAAAAGCGTGAATCCCCGCTTCTCCACGAGCAAAAACCCGGCCGAGAGTTCGAGCCCTGTGCAGTAGCGGATATTCGGCAAATGCCCGACCAGCAGGCGCGGAGCCTTAGCGAACTGCAAGATGCGCGCCGCGGTCGCCGGCGGGGAAAAAGGAGTGGCGGGCATCGGGATCTGGCGGAAAGTTGGGATTTCTGCTATTATAATGTGATTTCATGGTCTCACAACTGTTCTCCCACTGGCGAGCCATTCTCCGCACCGCCGTCGCGGTCGGCGCGGCATGCTGGGTGCGTTCGGTCGAAGCGGCCGTGTTCGGTGGCAGCACCGTGCAGCAGGGAATCGCAGCCGCAGCCGGTTTGGGAGGCATCAGCAGCCAGACGAGCATCGTGGCGATCGTGCTGATGATCATCAGCGCCATCCTCATGATCGTGCTGATTTTGGCCGTGCTCGTCATCGTCATCGCCGGTATTTACCTCATCACCAGCAACGGCGACGAAGGCCAGAAGGACAAGGCAAAGAAGATCATCTTCTACTGCATCATCGGTATCGTCGTGATCCTCATCTCGCGCGTCATCGTCATCTACGTCAACAACCTCTTCGGTTGATCGCCAAACCCATGCCGCAGCTGACGCCCCACAAACGGCTCGCCGCATTGGCATCGACGTTCGTCGTCGCGGCCACCGTTTTCGGAGGAATGCGCTTTGCGGACGCC
The DNA here is from genome assembly GCA_035438175.1 of Candidatus Peribacteria bacterium. GTDB lineage: Bacteria > Patescibacteriota > Gracilibacteria > Peribacterales > Peribacteraceae > DAORHV01. Next base: position 1,780 of record DAORHV010000118.1, on the reverse strand, counting down.
GCCGGTCAGATGTCGATCCAGATCGAAGCGGGCCGCGTGTTCGAGATGACCATCGACAGCAGCCTGTCGCGCCCCGAATACAGCTGGATCCTCACCCGCGACCGCAAGTTCATCAACGCCCAGCGCGCCAAATTCTTCCAGACCCGCCAGACCGTGGCGGGCACCTACGTGCTGGACGTGAACATCCAGGACACCGTGAACAACGGCACCGAGTACCACGTTTTCGATCTGGTCGTGAACCCGGCAACCGACACGCCGCGTCCGCGCCGCCAGGTCGACGGCGACATGAAAGCCGTGCTGACCGCCGAGCCGTGGAACGGATCGGACACCATCACGCTGCCGCCCGAGGGAGGCATCGTGAAACTGGACATGGGCCAGTCGGTCGGACAGATCGCCACGTTCTCGCTGGATCTGGACACCGGCGTCGATTCCGACGGTGACGGAGACCCCGAGAACGACCACGACAACGCCCTGACCGCCGGCGAGAAAGACGCCACGCCGCTGTACGTGCTGATGGCGCCCAAGGATTCGCCGCGCCGCGTGATCCTCACCGTGACCGATCCGGACAACACCCGGACATCGCGCGCCATCCTGAACGTGTCCTTCGGCGGCACCCAGCCCACGACCCCCACGCCGGGCACCACGCCCACGCCGACGCCCACGCCGACCCCAGCGCTGTACGGCACCATCTCGGCCGAGAAGAAAGGCCTGACGGTCTCGTATGACACGCGCATCGACAGCGACGTGCGCATGAGCAAGGAGCTCCTGCTGGAGTGGGATTTCGGCGACCGCAGCCGCAGCCTGCTCGACCATCCGGTCCACACCTACGTGAAGAGCGGCATTTACAACGTGAAGCTGACCGTGCGCGACATCAGCAACGGCGAAGTGTTCATGAGCGCCGAGGAGACCGTGCAGGTGCAGCCCGACGTCACCACGACTCCGCCCACGCCCACGCCGACTCCCACTCCCCCGACCACGCCGGTGAAAGTGACGCCGACGCCGGTGAAGACCGGCTCGACCGCCGGCAGTTTCGGCTCGGTGGTGAAAGTCATCCTCATCGTCTTCTTCCTGCTCGCGCTGGCCGTCGGCGCATTCTTCGTGCTCAAGTGGCTGAAGAACAAGACCACCGGCAAGCTGCAGGACACGCTGGAGAAGATGGAGAACACCCTGGTGGAGAAACAGGAGAAGAAAGAGGGTGAAACCAAGACGTCCACCATGAAGCTGAAAAAGGAGAAGAAAGAGAAGAAGGAAGCTCCGCCTCCGGCCGAAGCCGCTCCGCCCGCACCGGCAACCCCCGAGGAAATCTCCGACCGCGAAACCGCCAAGTCCGACCTGAAGACCGGCGAAGGCGCTTTGGCCGCCGCGCCGATGAGCCAGGATGCCCCGGTCCCCGACTGGCTGAAGGGCGCCTCGACTCCGGCACCCGTTGCCGAAGCCAAGCCCGCCGAGCCCGCTCCGCTGGCCGGTGAAACAGCTCCGGTTCCGGATTGGCTGAAAGGTGCCTCGACGACTCCGGTCCCCACGGTGGCAACCGCCACCCCGGCACCCGCTCCGGCTGCCGATACCAACAACGATCCGGCCGCCATTCCGGACTGGCTGAAAGGCACGCCGACTCCGGCACCCGCGCCGACGGTCAGTGAACCCGCGCCCGCTCCGGCACCGCTGACCGGCGAGACCGCTCCGGTTCCGGATTGGCTGAGGGGTGCATCGACTCCGGCAGCCGCCGCAGAAGCAAAGCCGGCCGAGCCCGCCCCGTTGGCCGGTGATACGACTCCGGTTC
>DAORHV010000117.1:0-4114 GCA_035438175.1 Candidatus Peribacteria bacterium | reverse complement strand
TGGTCGTGGGCTTTACCCCGACTTTCTTGCCGAGCCAGTTCACGACCTTGCTTCCGGCGTATGCGCCGCCTGCCACGCCCAAGCCCACTCCGACGGGGGCCATCCAGGCGGGGAGTCCGGCGAGTGCGGCGGTGTTCGCGCTGGCACCGGTGGTCACGCCGAGCTTGGCGGCCAGCGTGTTGAGCGGATTCCAGATGCCGTTGGTCACGATGTTGCCGACACCCTTGTGCCATGCGATGTCCCAGGCACCCTTCCAGAAGTTGGTGAAGCCGCTGATGCCGCGTGCGTACCACGGCAACGCCGAGGCACCGAATGCGGCCTGGCTTGCGCCTGCGACCAGCGAACCGGCGGTAAGCGCTCCACCCACGACCGCGCCGGTCTTCAGGACCTGGCGTCCGGTGTAGACCGATTGGTCGGCGGTGGTGATCTGCGGTTCGACCTCGGGCGTGGCATCAGCCTTGGTCTTTGCTTCGGCTTCGGGCTTTTTGAATTTAGCTTTGTATTTGTCCATATCCTCCAGCGTGTATTTCTCTTCGGGGGTGCCGGCTTTGAATTCACCACCGAGCAACGCGATGATCTTGTCATGAATATCAGCACGGATGATTTCAGTAGCGGCAACCTCGGGCTTATCCAGAATTTTTTCTTTGAAGCTCTTCAAATCTGCCGCTGCGTCTTTGGTGGCGGATTCCTTCACCAGCTTGGTGTCGGCATCGCCTTTACCCATGACGCTCAGCAATTTTTTCTTCGTTTCGGCTTGAGATGCGGTAAAGCCTTCGTTTACTTTTTTCGCAACAGATTCGGCCAGCCCAGCGGGTGCCGTTTCCAGAGCCTCGATTTTAACTTTGGGTGTCATTGAGTGTTTGAGTTTGGGTTTTGGTTCTAGATCAGAAAGTAATCACCTTATAATAGCAGAAAAAGCATTTCTCTGCAAACCCACGAGAACGGCTTCCGGAAGGCCTGCACAGTCTGCTTTCGGTGCCGAAAGGGCTTCGGAGGCAAAAACGGGCCTGAAAACAGGATTTTCCGGCCCGAATAATCGCCGTCGCCGGACACGGCCGAAACCGAAAGAAAGTCGGCACGATTTCCGACCCGCAAAATATTCCAGCGCGCGAGGAATGTTTCAAGAAATTTTTTTGCAGAAAATCTGCGGCGGATTTCCGGAAATTTTTTCAGGATGCATTTTCAGGCGGACCGGTGAACTGCGGGTGTTGTGAAAAAACGTGAAATTTGGTATACTAGGGTCAGTTAGTCAAAAACTCATATCAATTCATTTATCACTGATGCCCACTCCCGTGGCTCCAGATGAGGCAGAAACCAAGTTGCTCGCCGAGCAGCTGTACGACCTGATCATGGCGGACATCGAGCCGGATCTCCTGCTCGCGAACATTCCGACGCTGGATCAGAAGTACGCCGGCGAGACCCCCGAGGAGCACGGCGCCCGCATGAAGCGCTACGAGGCTTCGTACAAGAAATTCGACGCCGAGTTCGCCAAGTTCATGAGCGAGGTGAACGAGAAAGTGAAGGTCACCAAACGCACCACGCTCAAGGAGGCAGAGGAGCAGGCTAAAAATCAGGAAGAGAACAAACTGAATTCTCTCGAGTCGGCATTCAGCTGATTCTTTTATTTCACTCATACAGACATACACATTTTCCCCTTCTCCAGTATGGAACACCTCTTCACTTCATTCTTCCGCTCCACTGCAGCTGGAAGCTTCAAGGAGCACCGGATGGTGTTCCAGACTGCCACTCCGGGACGCATCGAAAGCGTCGCGGTCGCCGAGCAGCGCCAGAAAGAAATGGTCGATCGTCTGGAGAACCCCAACGACGTCCAGGCCGCCGCCGACGCCCGCGTCTTGAGCGTCTCACTCTTCCTCTCGCGTGACCTCGATCCGGCCCGCATCGACGCAGCCAAGGCCGCGCTCGACGCCCGCATCGTCTCCCGCGACGCCGCCGACAAGACGCTCGTCGACCGCACGAAGGTCAACGCAGAGTCGTTGGCCGCCCTCAACAAGCGCTACACCGATGCTCCGGCAGGAGCTCCGGGTGATGCAGCCCGCGCCGCAGTCGTCGCCGACATGCGCACGGCCATCGAGGCTTCCCGCACGGAAGTCGCCCGCCTCGGCGGACTTGCTCCGGCCGACCGCCCGCACAACATCAATGCCCAGATCACCGAGAGCCGCCAGCAGATTGTTCGCCTGAACACCGCTACGTTCCTGACCGATGCTCAGCGCACCGAGCTCCAGCGCTCCGATGTGAGCCGCTTGGACCCGGCCGCTGCAGGCGCAGGAGGAGGTCGTGACCTGCTTGGTCAGGCCCTCTTGGTGAAGATGGAAGGCCTCCCGACCGCCGCAGGTGAGTCCACCTTCAGCGCCGACGGAGTTGCCGCCAAATTCAAGTTCGATGCCGCTTCCGGTAAGTGGCAGGTCGAGCGCGCCGTTGTCGGAGGAATTGCAGCCGTTGCGTACGCCGAAGTGACGGCAACTAGCGCTCATGATTTGGCCAATGCCGAGTTCGCTGGTGCTCCGAACGCAGCCAAGCGCGCCGCAGCCGTCCGCTACAACGACATGGTCACCCGTCTCGTCTCCCTCAACGGAGGCAGCCGCGACCAGATCGTCGCCCGTGAGAATGACCGCGCTGGCACGGAGCTGACCGCTTCCGAAGCCGCCAACAACACGTTCTTCCGCACCACGCTCGTGCCGCTGGAGACCGAGCTGACCGCCGCCCGCGCCACTCCGGGTAACGCTGTCCGCCTCGAAGGTGCCACGAAGGACGTTCGCGAGGCTTTCGCTACCCGCAAGACCGCAATTCTTGCCCGCATCCAGGCTGTTTCGAACCTGGAGCCCCGCCCGGTTCCGAATCTGAATACTCACCTGGAGGCTCTCCAGACGCACTGGACCCAGACCATCCAGAACGAGCGCCGCTTGCTGCCTCCGCCCGCCCCGACCGCCGCTCCGACCGCCGCCGAGACCTTGCCGGATGGCGAGCGCAAGTCGCTTGAGGCCTTCAACAAGTTCCTGTCCGACAACCCGGCCGTCAACGGCCTCACCTCCGTCGAGGGAACCCGCAAGCCGGCCATTGATGCCATCACGACCCAGCTCTCCACGCTGAACACGTCTGCCGCTCTCCGCGAGCAGGGCCGCGCCGCTTTGGACGCCAAGCTGGCAACCAAGGGCTACGCCGTGGACACCATTGCTTTCGCTCCCGCCGCCCTCACGCTGCGCACCGTCTCCGCCACGCCGACCGAGACCTTGCCGGAGCCCGAGCGCAAGGCGCTTGAGGCTTTCAACAAGTTCCTGGCCGACAACCCGGCCGTCAACGGTCTCACCGCCGTCGAGGGAACCCGCAAGCCGGCCATCGACGCCATCGTCGCCCAACTGGGCACGATGAACCTGTCGCCCTCTCTCCGCGAGCAGGGCCGCCTCGTGCTGGACGCCAAGCTCCGCACGAAGGGCTACGCCGTCGACACTATTGCATTTGCCCCCGCCGCCCTCACGCTGCGCGCCGTCCCGGTTGAAGCTCCGGCCACTCCGGCCGAGGCCGTCCGCCTGGGTACCGACGCTGATCGGACTGCTCTGACCACGGCTATCAATACCAACCGCGGCAACCTCAACTCCCCCGGCGTCCGCACTGCCATGCAGCCGTTCGAGAAGCAGGTCGCCACGTTGCCCGGTCCTCAGCAGGCTCCCGCCGTCCAGCGCTTGTCCGCTGAGCTCGGCATCCGCCCGACCGCCACGACCGAAGGCGTCGAGTTCGCCCTCGTGGGTACGACCATCGAGGCCCGCACCGTCGCCCGTCTCCCGGCCGGTGGTACGGCTCCGGAGCGCAAGGAGCGCAACGCCCGCATGAGCGAGTTCATCAAAGTCATCATGGAGCTCCTCCGCGCTCTGCTCCAGATCGAGCAGGCCCGCTCGGCTTCCATCGACCGCTTCCTGACCCGCTCGCTCGAGCAGCAGCAGAAGTTCATGAACGACATGCAGGGTGAGATGAACGCCATCGCCGCCCGCCCGGGTGGAACGGCTGCGCCCGAGTACATCCGTCTCCAGGGCCAGTACAAGGAGGCCCAGGGACAGATCAAGTCGCTCGAGGCCCGCGTGAAGGAAATGGAAGGCGGCTA
>DAORHV010000116.1:0-4150 GCA_035438175.1 Candidatus Peribacteria bacterium | reverse complement strand
ACAGGCTGACTTTTTTCACGGGCTGTTTCGGCGGGAGCGCGACGGCACCGGCCCGGGCGCGACAAGCCCACCGTGTCCAACAACCGGACAAGAACGAAAGGCATGTTGCAAGAGCACGAACTCAGGGCGAGTGCTCAATCCACCAGGAGGGCGCGCGCCACGGAGGGGGCCAGGCGGTCTGCCGCCGAGCCTAAGCGAGGCGTGCGTGGGAGCTGGCGCGCACGCGTTTTTTGGTTCCTTTTTGGCGCTCGGCCAAAAAGGGACTGAAGAATCGAAAGGAAATTCTTGGCGGCATCAACGACGGAAAGTCCAAAGGAAGAATGCCAAGAGAATAAGAAAGATTACAACCTTCCTAGAAGGTCAATCCGACCCGATCGACGTCGCGCCGAAAACCGCAGCCGAAAGCCCGTAACGAAAGATGCCCGACTTCGTCATCCACACGTGTATCCCCTCCCTGTCCCGAGGCATACATTTTCATCATGCACTATTGGTTATGTTACGGCCCCCAGGAAAAATGGCAGGCGACGGTCGCCTACTCGCGCTGGGGCGTGAAAAGCAGGATCCACAACGGCCGCATGAGCGCGGCGGCCAGGGCGTGGGAAAGCGTGATGCCGGGCGACGTGCTCGTGTTCAAGCTGGATGACGGCAAGCTGTACGGCTGGGCCCGCGTGAAAGCGACCACCGACAGCGAATTGCGGCCGATCTTCCCGAAGGAGCTGGCCGAGGACGCGGTGATCTACGACCGCCGCATCCTGTTCGACTTCATCCAGAACCGCAGCCTCGACGGCCGCGAACCGGTGAAGTTCGACGCGCTGGAGGCGCTGAAAGGCACGGCGCTCAGCGAGATAGAACCCATTCTCGCCGAAACCGCCATCGCGGCCATGCGCGAGGCATGGGAGTCCCAGGCCAAATCCGAATTCATCCAGTTGCTTGCGTTGCATCTGCGCCGCGACTACCAGCCCGAGGCGGCGCTGGCCGGATTCAGCCAGTAGACGGAACGGCCGAATAGGCGCGTGTTCGGCACGCCTTAATCTTGCCCGCTCCTCCATCTGCTAGAGTTCATCAGTGACCATCATGCGCTCCGTGGCCGTGGCCATCCTGACCTCGCTTGTTCTGAGTATCGCCCCGTTGCCGCAAGCTGCCGAAGCGGCCACGCCGGTACCGTTTCCGGATACCGAGACGACCTGGTACCGCTACCGCGAGGCGATCGGTTATCTGCGCGCAAAGGGCGTGATCGGCGGTTACGAGGACGGCAGCTTTAAGCCCAAGCAGACCATTAACCGGGCCGAGCTGCTGAAGATCGTGTTCAAAGGCAAAAGCAACACCGTGCCCAGCCGGCGGCGCTGTTTTTCGGACGTGAATCCGGATGCCTGGTACGCGCCGTACGTGTGCACCGCCAAGCAGCGCGGCATCGTGAACGGCTACCCCGACGGAACGTTCAAGGCCGACGAGCCGGTGAACTTCGCCGAGGCGGTGAAGATCGTGCTGAACGCCTACGGCCACGACGTGCAACCCGGAACCGGCAAGCAGTGGTACAAGCCGTACGTGGAGGAAATCGACCGGCAGGACATCCTGTCGCGCAGCAGTTATCTGCCCTGGCAGCCGCTCACGCGCGAGCGCGCGGCGGATTTGCTGTGGCGCATGCTGCGGCACGACGACGACCGCTTCATCCCCCGCATGTCGCCGGGTTGCGGACGTACCCAGCCGACGGCGCCGAGCACGGTGACCGTGAACGGCGTGACGCGCAGTTTCCTGCTCACCATCCCGCGCAACTACGTGCCGCACGACGCCGTCCCGCTGATCTTCGCGTTCCACGGCCGCACCAACGACAACGCGCAGGTGCGCCAATACATGAAGCTCGACCGCGAGATCACCGATGCGATCATCGTGTATCCGGCGGCGGTCAGTAACGGCAAGGGCAGCTTCAGCTGGGCGGACCCCGGCGACAAGGCGCAGGAGATCCGCGACATCAAGTTGTTCGACACCATCGTGGAAACACTGGCCGAGGACTATTGCATCAACATGGACCGCATCTCGGTGGTCGGGCATTCATTGGGCGCCTGGATCGCCAACAGCATCGCGTGCGTGCGCGGCGACGTGGTGCGCGCGTCGGCAACGCTGGGCGGCGATTCGGTCATCACCACCTGCAACGGCCCCGCCGCCGCGATGATCATCCACAATCCCAAGGACAACCTGGCGTCGTTCGCCGGCGCCCAGAAGGTGCTGGAGCAGCGGCTGAAGACCAACGTGTGCGACGACTCCAAGCCGTCGCTGCCCGGACCCAGCTACCTGAATTGCCAGGGCTATGCCGGCTGCACCGGCAACAACGATATTCTTTTCTGTCCGCACACCATCGATACCGATTTCCACGGCGACTATTATCCGCACACCTGGCCCAACGACACGGCGCAGTACATCAACGAATTCCTGCAGAAGCTCTACAAAGAAGACGACTCGGTCCGGTCGTGACGCCATACCCAAAACCCTCACGCTGGTGAGGGTCAAGGGTCGGGCATCGATGGTATCGCCGTCAGGTCAGGCGCTTTGCTTCATTACTGGCACTGATACTCAGACGGGGCGATTTTGGTGCTCTCCTGGACGATGTTACGTACGAAGACGCTCCAATGTCCGGTCGGTCCGCCCGGCGTGTCGGAGACATAGGCGAGGTTGTTTCCATCACCGCTCAGGAAGATAAAGGCATTCAGAACATCGGGGACCTCGTAGATCACCTGCTGCGTGGTGGCGCTGTAGACGGCCTGGCGGACGCCGTTGGGGCCCACGCCGCCGAAGATCTGATAGATGGTGCCGTCGCTGCTGATCTGATCGATATTCGTGTCCAGGCCGCCGGCCAAGACGCCCTGCATATCGAATTCGCTCGAGGTCTGGGTGGTGAAGTTGTACGTCGCCTCGTCGTACTCGCCGGTCAGCGTGAAGGAGTAGAAGACGATATTGCCGTCGGCGGTGACGCTCAGGTGCGATCCGACCTGCGCGGTCGCCGCAAGGACCGTAGCGTTGTTCGTGAGGTCGACGCGGTACACATCCTTCTGCGGACTGCCGAGGATCTCCGGAACGCCCGTGTTCGGGACGAGGAAGAACGCGTACCGGCCGTTGCCGCTAATGACTCCTTCGTACGGGATCTCGGTCGTCGCGACGATCGGATCGCCGTTGTTCGTGACCGGAGTGACGCCGGCCAGACAGTCGGCATTCGGACCCGCCACGTTGGTGTAATTTCCGGACGTCTTGTCGTACACGATGATGCAGCCCTGGTATTGGTACACGAGCGCGTTTCCGTCGTCACTCAGCTGCATGAAGCTGCCGCTGGTGGCAAGAACAGCGTAGGTATCGTTCACACGGTCGTAGATCGTGAGCTTTTTCGAGACACCCGTCACGATGCCGTCGAACGCGAGATAGCGTCCGTTTCCGCTGATATACGGTCCCGCATCGGCCCAGTTCGGAACGCCGTCCTGCGGCGTGGCATTGATGTTCGTAACCGCAACCGACGTGTCGGCCACGCGGTCGTACAGAACGACCTGGAAATCCGTGACGGCACCGGAGCCGGCCGTCAGGTAGGCCGTATAGCGGCCGTCGTCGCTCAGCGACATGTTGCCGATGGTCTGGTAGGTGCACATGTTGCCGTCGAACGAACAAACGTTCGGAGTAGCTGTATCACAGCTGTAATCGGTCTCCACGTCACAGGTGGCGCTGCAACCGTCGCCGGCATCGGTATCGCCGTCGTCGCAGGTCTCGCCGTTGTAGTTCGGAGCGGTGAACGTGCAGTCCTCGTTGCCGTCGCAGATGGTGCAGTCGGCATGGCAGGAGCAGGTCTGACCGTCTGCCACGCCGGCGCAGTCGACTGCGTAGTCGCACTCTTCGTCATTATCGACGAACTGGTTGCCGCACAGGTCTCCTTCGCGGACGCCGTTGCCGCAGACGGCGTTGGCGCCGTTCGGGTCACAGACGTTCGGAGTATCGGTGTTGCAGGTGTAGCCGTTCTCGACCGTGCAAGTGGCGCTGCAGCCGTCGCCGGAGTCTTCGTTGCCGTCGTCGCAGGCTTCGCCCTGGCCGCGGGTGCCGTCGCCGCAGGTCTTGGTGCAGATGTTCGGAGTACCGGCGTCGCAGACGTAACCGGATTCAACAGTGCAGGTGGCGC
>DAORHV010000115.1:0-4233 GCA_035438175.1 Candidatus Peribacteria bacterium | reverse complement strand
CCCCAAACGACTCCCGCGAGGTGAAGTTCACCATCCGCGTGCGTCCCGACGCTCCGGTCGGAGCCTCGCTGCTGGCCGGCATCTCGGCTGACGGCGCCACCGCCCGCGACACGACCGAGGTCGTGCTGAAGAGCAACGAAGGCAAGGTCCAGAACGTGCTGCTCCGCAAAGGCGTGGACCGCAGCGAAGTCGTCCCCGGCGGCCAGATCCGCTACACGCTCTACGTCCGCAACACGCTCGACCACGACATTTCGGACGCCATGATCGTCGACCGCTTCGACGCCCAGTACATGAGCTTCGCCGGCACCGACAACCGCGCCGCCCTCGTGAAGCAGGCTCCCGGCGAACTGCAGTGGCAGGTTCCGGTGCTCCAGCCGGGCCAGACCTGGCAGGCCAGCTACACGCTGGAAGTCGCCGCCGACGCTCCGAACGGATTCGACCTCAACAACATCGCGTCCATCTCAGGCCGCGACGTGAGCGGAGTCGCCCTGTCCGAGAAAGTCCGCACCGTCGCCACCGCCGTGTTCACCGACTTCCCGACCACCGGTTTCGAGAGCGACGTGGCCATGGCCGCCGCCCTCGCCATCCTGTCGCTCGGCATCGTCGGCATCCACCGCCGTTTCTCACTCCTCGGCTAAGCAACTCGATCATCGCAATCAAAAGACCCCGCCAGCCGGGGTCTTTTTTTGCGCGTGAAATATGTACAAAGATATATTTGAAAACATTTTATATATATGTAAACTATCCCCATGAATGATTCGAATTCCTCCGTGGATCATGCTGCGGCCCAGCGCACGGCCGAAGAATTGACGCCCGACGAAGTCCGCAATGCCCGGCTTGCGATCGCCGAGCTGATTTTCGACCGTGTTCCGGATTTGCCGGCGGCCCTTACGAAAAAACGCAGAGAGCTGGCGTTGCATCTGGGCTGCAGCGAGGGGACGCTCAATAGCATCACCGCGTATGTTCGCTATTGGGCAACGCAGGCCATTGAAGACGCGAATGCCGGCGCACTTGCCAGGGATGATGTGGTCGCCGCATGGTACTACCTGGAGCATTCCGCGCCGCCGAGCGAAACAAATGAATGGAACGGGCTCGACGAGATCTTCGACTACATCGGCGGCGCCGAGAAAGGTGCTGACGCAGAACAGTTGAAACGGGCCGTCGAAGCGTACCGCCGCCGCCTGGCAACGAGCATCGTTCGCAGGACCAAGGCCACGGCAAGGAAAGAAAAAACAGCGGCTGCGCCGCAAGAAAGCGAGTCACCTGAGCCAGTGCAACCGGCCGCCGAGCCCGTCGCAGAGAAGTTCGATGCCGTCCCTGTGGCGGCATCCGTCGAAGCAAAGTCGCCGACGATAACCGGTGCGACATTCAATTACGACAATCCTGAAAAAACAGACTGGCGCGATGACATCGTCATGCGTTATGCCTGCGAGACCATTCCGGAGTCCGAGCCGCCAACGGCGAAGATCGTCTGTTTCGGCGGCAGGAAAAATCTTGAGCCCCAGGCGTACATCGCTCGTACATTCACCCCGGGCAACATCACGAGCGTGGAATGCGATGAAGGCGTGGCACCTGAATTCCTTGCATCGGCCAATGCGGCCGGCATTCGGACATACCTCGGCAAATTGTCGGACATGCGCTCACGGGAGCGTTTCCGTCTTGCGAGTCTGGACTATACCGGACCAGTGACCTTGGACCGCATGCACGATGCCTGGACCCTGCTGCTGGAGGACGACGCCACCGTCATCATCAACTGCCAGCAAAAACGCGATCCTAAGCTGATGAGGGTCGCGGCGATGCTGCAGATGCATGTCATAGACAAGGTACGCGACATCAGCATCGCCTCGAAGGCCGTGCTGCCATCGGGGTACAGCGCCAATACGGATCTAACGAACATCTTCGAAGAAGCGCCGGACACGCAGCTCACGCCCGAAGAATGGGCGCGCAGCCGCAGGAAGTTCATCGTAGCCGCTCTTTCGTCATTCGGCCTGGGGCGCCGGGAAAGCGTTTCGATGCAAGGTTTTCCTCATCTCGAACGCCTGTTTCTTTTTCCCATCGACGACTTGCAACGGGTAGGCGATACGCCGCCGGAAGACGAAATGGGGGCGCTCATTGGCCGATTTGGCGATGAATACTGTGCGGCATACGGCCGGCTCACGAAAGTGCCGCCGCCTGCATTGCTGAGAAACTTGGCCTTCTCGATGGTCATGGGAACGCGCATGGCGTTTACGTCGCGTCCGCTGATCAGCAATCTTCAATTTGAAAAGTACTACAGCGAGCATGATGGCACGCGGAATCCGTTCCTCACGGCCTGCGCCCGGCTACGCGTTCCGCGTGAGCTCTATAAGAAACACAGAACAACGTTCCATGGATTGGCGCAGATCATGGAGGCGATGCTGCAAGACAAGGAGAAACACGGCCGCCTGCGGATGGAACCCGCGACGGTCCGCGGCCGGGGTCTGGCCTCCGTTTTTACAAAGCAAACCGTCCAGCTGGCTTTCAGAACGCAACAAGGCAACGTGGGGAATATCGACATACAAGAGTTGCAAGAAACCTTCGATGAGCTGAGAGCCCTGCAACAGGAGCATGTTTGCTACGCGCTGGACGACGACCAAGAAGATATAGATGCAAACGGCCTAGGCAAACGGGACAGCCTCGACGCAGTCATGGCTGAGCATGCTGAGAAAGTGAAAACAAAAGCCCTGCGCACGATGAACAAAATGCGGCAACCGAAATTCAGACGATATTGATCGGCACAAAAAAAGACCCCGGCTGGCGGGGTCTTTTTGATTGCGGGGAGGGAGGGGATTTAGCGGAACGACTGGAACAGCTCGTTCATCAGGTCGAGGATGGTGCCGAACGAGAGATCGAACGGGATCTCGAGCAGCTTGGCGATCCAGGAGACCAGGAAGAAGGCGATGAACGAAACGAACAGACCGATGATGGCGTAGCGCACGGTGTGCACGGCCTTCTTGATCTTCTCTTCGTTGCCGGCCGAGAGGATGAACGTAATGCCTCCGATGATGATGTACACCAGGCTCAGGATGGACGACAGGATGAGTCCAAAGGCGATGAGCGTGGCGACGATCTGAACGACGGAGCCGTTCTCGATGAGTCTGCGGATCATGGAAAAATTGGGAAAGAAGGAGAGTGTGCTTAGGCGGCCGCGGCGACTTCGCCGGGTTCGAGGACTTTCAGGTTCACGCGCTGGTTGGAAGCTCCGCCGATCACGCGCAGCAGGGTGCGGATGGACTTGATGGTCTGGCCGCTCTTTCCGATGAGCTTGCCCATGTCCCGGTCGCTGACGCGCACGGTGATAAGGACTCCCAGCTCGTCGAGCTTGGATTCCACGACCAACTGGTCTTTATCCTCGACGAGCATGCCGAGAACGGTGTTGATGAATTCGTATCCTGGAAGCGCTTGATCAGACATCGGAAAGGAGGATAACGGTAAACCAACCGCTTGTCATCATGTTCTCGGATCGCTTACGCGGCGGGTGCCTCGGCAGCCGGAGCTGCTTCGGCGGCGGGGGCGGGCGCTGCTGCTTTCGCGGCGGCGGCTGCCTCTTCCGGCGTGGGTTCCTTCTTGGACTTCTGCTTGGTGTACTTGGTGCGGTACTTCTCCATGCCCTTCATGCCGGCGCGCATGAGCAGGCGGGCCACGGTGTCGCTCGGGATGGCTCCCAGCTTGATCCAGTGGGCGACGCGCTCCTGATTGCACTCGAACACCGGATTCTTCTGCGCGGGCAGATAGTGGCCGAAGGCCTCTTGCACTCCCTTCTTGGCATGCTTGCTCTTTTCAGAGAGAACGATGCGGTACGTGGGGGTGTTTTCGCGGCCGGTGCGCTGGAGACGGATGACGAGCATAGGTTGAAAAAAGGACTTTGAAAGCTGAGGGAGTCTAGAGGAGCCCCTACCCCCGTGCAAGGCGAAAAACGTGCCCGAACGCGGTCAGGCTGCCGCCCGACGGCAATGGATGCCCCGCACCGGGCTGTCGGGCAATTCGCGTTTAAGCGCATCCTGAAGCTGCGGAATGCGGCGGCTGAACTCGGAAAGGGCGATGGCGTTGGCGGCTTCGACCAGCAGCGTCCCGTCGGCGAACTTCTTCGGATGCAACTGGGCGGCTTGCGGCCCCATATTCGTTTCGATCCAGCGTTGGGCGGCCATCAGCAGCCCGCTGGCGACGGCCAGCTGATGAAACCCCCGTTTCTGGAGGACTTTCGGCAGCAGTAAG
>DAORHV010000114.1:0-4261 GCA_035438175.1 Candidatus Peribacteria bacterium | reverse complement strand
CCGCCTGGCATCCCGGGGAGACCACCCGGCAATCCGCCAGGTGCACTGACCGGCGGACGCGGCGGCTGCGGCGCGGGAGCGGCCGTTTTCACCTCGGCTTCGCGCTTGGTCTTGGCATCGGCATCGGATTTATTTTTCGCTTCGGCCTCGGCCGGCGGGTTACCGAGCCGCTGGCGGCAGTCGAGCGTGAAGCGCGCCAACGCTTCCTCGTTGTTGAACGTGTGACTGGCATGGAACGTACCGTTCCGTTCGGGGAAGAGGCGGTGGAAAATCCGGCGCTTGGCGCCCACGTTCACGTTGGCGAGCGCGGCGTCGATCGCGGCGGCCGGTTGGCGGCGCTGGAACGGCAGACGCAGGCCGAACACGGTCAGGTTCTGCTTGGGCGGGACCACCGACGGGGACACCGTCACGCGGAACTTGCCGCGGGTCTGGTTCACCGACAAATCGGTGTCGGCGACCGGGCGTCCGAACGCTTCGGTCAGCGCCTGGCGGATGCCGGCGTGCGCGGTCTTGGCCGGCGTCTCCCCGGCCGATTTGGCGGCGGCCTCAACCTTGGATTTCACTTCCGGCTGCGGCCCGCCGAATCCTGGGATGTTTTGCATAAGTGGTATTGGTTTTTCCCACCAGTATACCACGTTTCGGTCTTCCCGAGAACGTCATTTGGCCAGCAGGCCGGTCAATTCGGGCAAGGAACGCACAACCATGTCCGCCTCGGCGATGGCCTGGGCAGGCGTGTGGCGGCTGACCATGCAGCAGCTTTTCATGCCGGCCGCCCTGGACGCGCCGACGTCGAACATCTGGTCGCCCACGTACAGGCACTTGGCCGGGTCCACGCCCAGCCGGTCGGCGGCCAGGAACAATCCGTGCGGATGCGGCTTATGGAAATCACCCATGTCATCGGCGGTGATCAGGTGTCCGACGCGCCGGCTCACCTTCAATTTTTCATCGATGGCGTCGACGTAGCTCTTCCACGAGCCGGTTACGATGGCCATCGGCCGGCCGGTGAGCGCGGTCAGCAACTCCTCGGCTCCGTCCAGGAACACCGTGCGTTCACGCAGCAGTGCGCAGTAGGCGTTGTCACGTATGCCGCGCAACGGCTCGATGTGCTCTTCTTTGCCGCCGCCGTGGATCACCCAATCCGAAAACGAGCACGCGGTGGGGTACAACCGCGCGAAGTCCTCGGTCGTGAAGCGCAGCCCCGCGCCGCCCAGCGCGGCCAGGCAGGCTTCTTTGTACAGATCGATGGTGTCGACCAGGGTGCCGTCCAAATCGAACAGAATCGCGTCGTAGGTGTGCATGGGTGCCCAACGGTAGCACGCCGCGCGCATCAAAAAAACTCCCCGGGAAATGATCCGGGGAGTTGATGATGGCGTGTGGTTCCGTGCCTTGGGAAATGATCCAAGGGTTGCCCCAGCGTCGTCGTTGTTTTAGACCTCGATGATGATCGGCATGATCATCGGCTCGCGGTCCAACTTGCGGCGGAAAAGATGGAAGAGCGCGCCGTTCACTTCGCGCTTCAAGTTGCTGAGATTTTTCTCGCCTCTGGCGAGCGCCTCCTCGTACGCCTTGCGGATGCAGGCGATGGCCTCCTTGTTGATGGCGTTCTGCTCGGAGCCGTAGATCAGGCCGCGCGAGAGCAGCAGCGGATCGGACACCAGGCGCATGGATTCGGCGTACACCTTGAGCGTGACGACGAAGATTCCGGCGTTGCTCATGATGCGGCGGTCATCCAGGATGCGCTGTCCGTCGCCTCCGCCGGTGCCGCGACCATCGATGATGATGTCGTTGGCCGGCAGCTTGGCTTTGGAACGGCGCGCGTTGCCTTGCGCATCGAATTCGAGGATTTCTCCGTTCACCATCAGGTGGATCTGGTTGTCCAGGTAGCCGATGGAGCGGGCCAAATCGCCGTGGGCGGCGCGCATGTACGGCTCGCCGTGCTCCGGAATGACGTGCTTGGCGCGCACCAGGCGGTGCATCAGCAAGATGTCGTTCTGGTATCCGTGGCCGGTGGTGTGCAGGGCCAGTTCCTGGTTCGTCAGTACTTTGGCGCCGAGCAGGTTCAAGTTGTTCACCACTTTGGCGACCGCGCGCTCGTTGCCGAGGATCGGGTTGCTGCTCAAGATGACGGTGTCGCCCTTCTTCACGCGGACGTGCTGATGAATGCCGAGGCCCATGCGGGCCAAGCTGGCGCGCTCTTCGCCCTGCGATCCGGTGGTCAAAATGACGACTTCGCGGTCGGGGATCTTTTCCATGCCGGGGCCGACTTTGCGGATGAGTCCGCGCGGCACCTGGATGTACCCCAGGTTCGTGGCGATCTCGATGTTCTGCTCCATGGAACGGCCGGAGACGTACACCTTGCGGTTGAGCGCCTTGGCGTGCTCGATGACCTGCGCCAGACGGTTGAGGAGCGAGCTGAAGGTCGAAATGACCAAGCGGCCCTTGGCGTCGCGCATCAGGTTGTAGAGCGTCTCGGAGATCACCTTTTCACTCAGCGAGTTGCCGGGCTTGGTGGCGTTGGTGCTGTCGGCAATGATCGCCAGCACTCCTTTTTCACCAAGTTCGGCCAAACGCTGGAAGTCAGCGGGCGGCTCGTTCATCGGGGTCAGATCGAATTTGAAGTCGCCGGTGTGCACGATGGTTCCGTACGGAGTGTGCAGCGCGATGGCGGCCGAGTCCGGAATGGAGTGCGTGACGCGGAGGAACTCCACGGACACTTTTCCAATCTGGATGGGCTTACCGAATTCGGCGATCTGCAGGCGGACCTTGGAGGTCAGCTTCTCCTCGTCCAGACGCTTGCGGACGAAGCCCATGGTGAGCTTGGTGCCGTAGCAGGGCGGGAAGTGCAGCGTGGGCAGCAGGTGTTGCGCGGCGCCGATGTGGTCCAAGTGACCGTGGGTGAAGAGCACCGCCTTGATGCGGCTCTCCTTTCCACGCAGGGACGAGACGTCGGGGATCAAATAATCGATGCCCGGCATGTCTTCCTCGGGGAACTGCAGTCCCAAGTCGATGATGTACAAATCGCCGTCGACATCGACGACGAAGCAGTTGCGGCCCACTTCCTCGAATCCGCCGAGCGGATAGAGGCGGAGGCCTTTGCCGGTACCGGGGCCGCGCTGCGGCTGGACCTGCTGCTTGGGCTGGTGGTTATTGCCGCCCTGGCGGGGCTGCTGCGGACCGCGCTGACCCTGAGGGGCGCGCTGACCGTGCGGCTGTTTCGGTGCTACCGGGTTTGGCTGATGTGGAACGGCGGACGAATCCGACGTGGGTTGCTGTTGAGGTACGACCGGTGCGGCGCTCTCCCCGTTTGCAATCTTCTTCATCCACTCGTGAACTGTTTTCACTGTGTTTTTGAATAAGAAAAAATAGAATATCTCCACAGTACACCTGGAAAGCATTCTTGGCAATGTCATTTTTGTCGTGTGCCGTATTATTTGGCTTAAAATCAACAAAAAATTAGTTCGCAGATTTTGCTTTCGACGTTCATTGACGGTGTGCGTCGGGTCACGGCCGCCGCGCTCGGCACGATGTCCGCGTTTCTTGACGCCCGGTTGTCGAGCCACGCTTCTTGATCCAAAACACGGTCGCGTGTAGCCTCCTTGCCTGTATGAAACTTGATGTTTCCACGGGGCAAACGAAAGCCCCTTCGGGAACGGTCCTCGTGCCGGTTGTCTTGGGTGATGCCAAGAGCGACCGCGTCTTCATATTGATCCACAGCGAAGGCAAAGAGGAGGGCGCCGACCATCTGCGCGAAGAGTGCGTGAACGTACTCACCCATGTCGTCATGGAAGGAGAGGGCGAGGCCTACGTGCGCCTGGAGAGCGCTTTAAAGGAACTCAACGGCCTTTTAAAGGGCTTCATGCTCAGCGACACGGTCAGCGAAGTGCACGCCATCGTCGGCGTCATGGAGCAGAACGGCAACCTGCACCTGTCGCACATCGGACGCAGCGAGGCGTACCTGGTCCGCGACGGATCGGCCGCCCAGATCACCGAGTACTCGCGCGGCAAGCCGCCGGCCGCCTTCATGCACATTGTCAGCGGCCCCGTGCAGGAGCGTGACCATATCGTCATCAGCACCCAGCGCCTGTTGCGCGCCATCACGCCGGCCCAGCTGGCGCAGATCGTCGCACGCGGCGGCGACACCGTGAAAGGAATCACGTCGCAGCTCGAGGCCGAGCGCGAAGTCGCCTGCATTGCGCACATCGCCATCCACTCCCATCCGCAGGCCGCCATGGCCGCCGGCGACGAGCCCAAGGCCGCGTCG
>DAORHV010000113.1:0-4279 GCA_035438175.1 Candidatus Peribacteria bacterium | reverse complement strand
CAGCATCATCTGCCAGCCGCCGGTGTGGTTGTCCACGTCCGTCTGGTCGGCCAGTTTCTCGTGCGTGAGCGTCAGGTCGGTGCCGCCGCCGGCCGCGGCCAGCGTGATGGTCAGCACGGAGTCGTACGGGGCGTTGTGCGCCATCGGCGATTCCAGCCAGCGCCAGCTCATGGAAATCTTCTTGTCCTTCACGATCTCCAGGAACTTGCCGGCCGCGATGTTGTGCGACCCGTCCGGCATCACCATGTCGATTTTGAAAGCGCCGCCGACTTTGAAGTCGAATTCGGGCACCATGGTCTTGGTGTTCTCCGGCGACGCGGTGAACCATTTGGGGATGATCGCGGGATCGCTCCAGGCCTGGAAGAGCTTGGCGGCGGGCGCGTCGTAGTGCTCGGTGAGCGCGAGGGACGTAGCGGACATAACGGAAAGGGATTAGGAAATAGAGTGCGAAGACAGGTAGTCGCGCAGCGACGTGAGTTTTTGTTTCCAGAACGTCTTGTGGGTATCGATCCACACCTGCGCTTCGTCGAGCGGCTCCAGGTTGAGTTCGAAATAATAGAAGCGCTGCGCCTTGTGGCGCTTGATGAGGTTCGCCTCTTCCAAAATCTTGAGGTGCCGAGACACCGCTGGCAACGAGATGCCGAGCGGCTTGGCCAGCTCCTGCACGTTCTGGTGCTTGAGCGCGATGCCCTCCAGGATTTTTCTGCGAGCCGGACTTTCGAGTGCCCGGAACACCAGGCTGAGCGAATCATATTTAACCATATGGTTAAGTATTTCACGGGAGCCGGACGGAGTCAATACAACGTGAAGAAAAATGCTTTAGTTCCTAAGCACTTTCTTCTCCTTGGGTTTAACGGTAGAATGACGCCCTATGCCGCATACCAAAGATTGCTCCAGTTGCCGCATGCTCGAGAACCTCCGCCCGGTCACCCTGGCCGACCGCGAGCTCTTCCAGCGTTACCTGAAGGAATTCCCGCCGGTCATTTCGGAACTCACGTTCTCCAACCTCTATTGCTGGGGCGACATCCGCCACCACCTCTTCTGCGAGTTCGAAGGACACCTGCTGGTCACCTACCGCGACGAGCACTGCGTGCTGAACTTCTACCCGCCGATCGGGCCCAACCCCAAGGGCATGATGTCGCGCCTGTTCGAAGGCCTGAAGCGTTACTGCTGGGCGCGCATCGACGAGCACCTGGCCCACAGCGTCATGGCCGAGGGCAAGAAGATGCTCTTCGACCGCAAGAACAGCGACTACGTCTATAACTTGGCAGAGCTGCGCGAACTGGCCGGCAAGAAGTTCGACGGCAAGCGCAACTTCGTGAAGCGCTTCGCCAAGCACGACCCGGTGGTGCGTCCGCTGACCGGCGCCGATCTGGCCGCCTGCATGCTCATCCAGGAGTCCTGGCTGGAGTTCCAGGGCCACAACCCCTCCGCCCGCGAGGAGAGCACGGCCATGATCAAGGCGCTGCAGAACTTCGACGCGTTCGGTCTGCACGGCGTGGGGCTGGTCGTCAGCGACAAGCTGGTGGGCTTCGCGGTCGGCGAACCGCTGAACAACACGACCTTCGTGGAACACTTCGAGAAAGGCCTGCCCGAGTACTCGGGTGTGTATCCGTTCCTGCTCAACGCGTTCGCCAAGAGCATCCCGGCCCAGTACACGCACCTCAACCGCGAACAGGATTTGGGAATTGATGGCATCCGCAAATCCAAGGAGAGCTGGAACCCCGAGTATCTCATCCGCAAATTCACGCTTCGCGCGTAAACGCCGTTATGGCCGCTATTTTGTCACTCGAGTCCGGCGAGGAGTCTTCCCGCACGATCACGGAGAGCCTTTCGAAGGGCATCGCCGATCCGCGGTTGTACTACGCCACCGCCGAGGACCGCTACTACGCCATGGAGTACGAGGCCAGCACCGAGCGCGGCCTCCTCAAGAACCCGTCGTCGTACGCCCGGATGCTCCGTGAGCACGCGCTGGACGCCGACGTGCGCACGGCCATCGTGAGCATTGGGTGCGGCGACGCCCGCACGGACGCGGCGCTGCTGCAGAAGCTGGACGGCGCCACCCACGAGACCTCGTTTTTGGGCGTGGACCTCTCGCGCGGGATGCTGGAAAACGCGGCCGGACGGCTGCGCCAGGCCAAATTTCCCTGGTCGCTGCTGCACGCCGACTTCCAGCGCAAAACCTCGCGCAAGGAAATCGATGACGCCACCGCCGACGCCAAGCGCCGCATTTTCCTGTTCCTGGGAAACACGTTCTCCAACGCCACGCCCCAGGAAACCGTGCCCGCGCTGGGCTCGTCGCTTCGCCGCGACGACTACCTGCTGTTCGACATCTTCACGCGCACCGGCACCACGCAAAAAGACGACGACGCGCTGCGGGAAATGTACTGGAAGGATTTCACCACGCCGTCGGAGCGCGCATTCATGCTCTCGCCGCTGCTGGAACTGGGAATCGACGTGAAGCACGGCGAACTGAAGCTGGAGACCGCGGTGGAACCCCAGACCCGCGCGTTGCAGCTCACGTTCCGGTTCGTGTTCACCCAAACCGTCACCGCCACGTACGCCGGACTGTCGCATACCTTCGCCGCCGGCGACGGCCTGCGCCTGTTCCAGTTCCACGTCTACGACGTGGAGGGGCTGCTCACGTACCTGGACGAGCACAACCTCCAGAGCGTGTGCGTACGCAAGGAAGGCCGCGAAGCACTGATCCTCGCCCGCTGCAGTTAAACGCAAAAGACCCGGTTTCCACCTGGACCCCGGAAGGAAAACCATTATCATCCGTCAGCTCTCGTATGAACAACTCCTCCGCCAACCCCGTCGTCCAGGTCCAGAACCTGGTGAAGCGCTACAAAGGCGCCAAGACCAACGCCGTGGACAACATTTCGTTCAGCGTGAACGAAGGCGAGTTCTTCTCGTTCCTGGGACCCAACGGCGCCGGCAAGACCACCACCATGACCATTTTGACCACCGGACTGAACGCGACCGAAGGATCGGGTGATTAACGGACACAATCTGGAGAGGGACCCCGACGGTGTGCGCAAAAGCATCGGAGTGATTTTCCAGAACCCCAGCCTGGACGGCGGCCTGTCGCTGGAAGAGAACATCCGTTTGCACTGCGCGCTGTACGGTTTGTACGGCTTCCGCCCCATGTTCTCCATGATGCCGGCCGAGTACCGCACGCGCCTGAAGGACCTGCTGACGCTGCTGGATCTGTGGGAACTGCGCGACGCCAAGGTGAGCTCGTTGTCCGGCGGCATGAAGCGCAAACTCGAAATCGTCCGCAGCCTGTTCCACCACCCCAAGGTCCTGTTCCTGGATGAACCGACCTCGGGTCTGGACCCGCTCAGCCGCCGCAACCTGTGGAAGTACCTGCATGACGTGCGCAAAACCGAGAAGACGACCATCTTCCTGACCACGCACTACCTGGACGAAGCCGAAGGTGCCGACCGCGTGGCGCTCATCTTCCAGGGCAAGATCCTGCTGTGCGACACGCCCGCCGCGCTGAAGCGCGAACTGGTGGACGAACTGCTGATGCTGGACGCCGCCGACCGCGGCTCGCTGACGAACGAACTGAAAGCCCACAAAGTCACCTTCTCCGAGAAGGACGACAAGATCCAGGTCCTGCTGGGCGGACGCCCGCCGCAGGAGATCGTGCAGGGACTGAAGACGCCGCTGTCGCACCTGTCCATCCACTATCCGACGCTGGAAGAGGCGTATATCCGCTTCCTCGACAACCGCCATGATGCATAACCTCAACGCCATCGTCGCGATTTCGTACCGGGACTTCACCAAGTACCTGCGCGACAAGACGCGCGTCATGTCGTCGTTCATCTTCCCGTTCATCTTCGTCGGGATCATGGGCACCAGCCTGCAGGCCAACGTCAGCAGCAGCGTGGGCTACAGCTTCATCACGTTCACGCTCACCGGCGTGCTGGCGCAGATCCTGTTCCAGTCCACCGCCTACGCCATGCTGCGCATGCAGGACGAGCGTGACGAGGATCTGACGCAGGAGTTCTTCGTGGCGCCCATCTCGCGCTACTCCATTATCCTGGGCAAGATCATCGGCGGCTCGCTCATCGCGTCCGTGGAGGCATTCGGCGTATTGCTGTTCGGGCTCATCATCGGCGTGAGTTTCAGCTGGAGTCAGCTTCTTGCGATCCTCGCCGCCCTGCCGGTGCTGTGCCTGCTCGGCGGCGCGTTCGGCATGTTCCTCATGTCGCTCATCGGCTCGCGCGCGGCCAGCAACCAGATCTTCCCGATGCTGTTCTTCCCGCAGTTC
>DAORHV010000112.1:0-4327 GCA_035438175.1 Candidatus Peribacteria bacterium | reverse complement strand
CTGGACTGCTTAGAAGTTGATGGCGCTCAGTGCGGGCAGTAAGGCCGCACCCACGATGGCGATGACGCCCAACAAGGCGATGAGTCTGACGAGCGAGTTGCGTTTCATGAGGAGGGTTCGGAAGAAGAGGAATCTGGCGGGGCGGCGGAATCAGCGGCGGGAGGCGGAGTCGGATCCGGCTGCGATTCGCCGGTGACCGAGACGGTCGTCTCCTTGCTGCTGCGCAGGCCGTCCTTGTCGGTTGCGACGAGCACCACGCGGAAGTCGCCGGTCTTCAGGAAGACGTGGGTGGGGTTTTGCTCGCTGCTCTGCGATCCGTCGCCGAAGTCCCACAGCCAGGTCGTAAACGAGCCGGTCGAGCAGCCGCTGTCGAAGCGCACGCCCAGCGGGGCCTTGCCGGATTTGCGGCTGGCGATGAAACAGGCGTCGATGAGCGGAGCGCGCACCACAAGCTGTTGCTTGCCGGTGTACACGGTGCCTGCGGTGGTGCGCACGTTCAGCGTGATGGTGTACGTACCCGGCTTCTCGTAGAGGTGCTCGATGCGTGAACCTGAGAACTTGGTTTTATCGGCGGCCGTGAAGCCGTCGCCGAAGTCCCATTCGAAACCGGTGATCTCCTCGCCGGCCGAAATGAACGTGTCGGAAGCGTCGAACTTCACCAGTGCCGGCGCGGTCGGTGCCGGCGGATCCATGGTGAATTGGACGTTGGATGAAGCGCTGCTGACGCTCACGCTGATGCGCTTGCGCAGCACGTTCTGGTCCGGATCGATGCCGATGAGATCCAGGAAGTACTTGCCCTCCTTGCGGTACACGGCGTTGATCGTCTTGTCGGTGGTCAGCACCTCGGTGGCGCCGGGGGCGTCCCACGAGAACGAGATGAGCGGCTGGGTGGTGATGGGCGTAATGTTCACCGTCAGCGGAACCTCGCCGGTGATGGCGAAGTTGGTGACCGTCGGCTTGCCTTCAAACCCGAGGTCGCGGATTTCCAGCGGGTTGGTGATGCGCACCACGCGGCTGAGCTTGGCCACGGCGCCGCTCGAAGAACGGGCGATGGCGGTGGCGGTGTAGTTGCCGACATCGTTGTAGACGTGGGCCACGCGCAGGCCTTCGCCGTTCTTTTCATCGCCGAAGTTCCACGACACGTTGGCGATCGGTTCGTCGGTCTTCAGCACGAACAGCACGCCGAACGGCGGCGGTCCGAGCAGCGTGGACGGCTCGGTTTCCAGCGTGATCGGGAACGGCTGTACCGGCGGTTTCACCACCTGCACGATACGCTGCAGGGTCTGCTGGGTCTGGTTGCTGAGCGTCATGACGACCGACGCATTCACCGAACCGAGTTTGTGGTAGGTGAACGAGGCATTCGGCTTGTCGCTCTCGAAATCGATGTTGCCGTCGCCGTCGAAGTCCCATTTGGCTTTCACCAGCTTGGGAGCGGTGCTGTCCGACCCCTTCGGGAACAAGTGGTCGAGCGTAAAGCTGGCGGGTTCATCGATGATGGGATACGGCGGCTCGACGCCGAAGCTGGCACGCGGAATAACCAGCCGCCGCGACACCACTTTGCGCGTGTTGTTGGTCATGAGTACGCGGCAGACCACCGTGAAAATACCCGGCTTCGGGAACAAGAATGTAGCTTGCGGATCGAACGTTTCCTGGTCGATGAGGCCGTCGTTGCCGATGTCCCACTCGTACTTCAGCGGCTTGAGTTTCTCCAGATCGAAGATCTTCTTCGCCGTCTCCATGCCGAAGGTCACCGACAAGGGGGACACCAACTCGCTGGCAGTTTGCGGAGCCACGATGTCCAGCGACAGCGTGGGCGGACGCGAGATCATTCCCACCACCGCGCCGCTGAGGAGCAACATCGGGATTTCGAACACGGCCAGGCGGATCATGGCCATGCGCTGCATCTTGGGCTTCTCTTTAATCGTACCGATGCGCATCACGCCCAGGAGTCCCAGACCGAGCCAGAACAAAAAACCAAGACCGTAGATGACCTGACCGGCGGTCTTGATCTCGCCGAGGCTTCCGTCGGGTGTCGGGAACAGCGCCGACAGAAACAGTCCGGGCAACGCGTACAGAACCGCGATGATGACAAATACGATGATGGTCGGGCTCACACCGCTCTTTTTAGGCTTAGCCGGAGGCTTGACTCCGGGAGCGGCCGCGGCGGCAGGCGCTCCGGGCGCGGGAACGGCGGCAGGCGTCACGGATGAGGCGACAGGCACGGCCGGAGCCGCGGGTACGACCGGCGCAACCGGCACCGGTGAAGGCGCTGGAGCTGGGGTGATACCGTCAAGCGGTGGAGGCGTGTTTGGGTCTGACATTGTGTCGGTCCGCAGTATAGCTCCTTAACGGGAGAGGAAGGGAAGTAGCGCTCCGGAGAAAATGGTGGCGAAGATACCATCGTCGGGATACTCGATGCGGTTGGCCATGGGCGGCGTAACCTTGGCGACGGCCTTTTTTTGGTCGAACACCGAAACATCCGCATGCACGTTGGCGCTGCCGCGCGGCGTCGCGACGCCTTCAAGGCTCCATGCCGCACGTCGCAGCAGGAAGCTGTCGGCATCGATCCATAATTCGCCCTTCAGACGGTCTTGGAGCGTCTCGCGGAACGCTCCATCCTGCCCGGTACCGAACATGGTTTCCAACGCCTCCATGTTGAGCGCGACCTGGTAATGGTAGACGTCGTTGCCGCCGAATTTCTCGATGCCGAGGTCTTTGGTCACCTGCATGGCAGATGACTGCAGTGCAATCCGGGGCTGGTCGATGGACGCCGCGGATTCCATGGGTGTCGGCGAATCGTCGATGGGCAACGAGATCCATCGTTCGCCGGCGGCGTGCTGGACCATCACCGCGCCGGACACCGTGCTGATGGAATCCATCCGGAGCGCCGGACGCTGGTGCGGAACCATGGCGTATGCGCCGTCGATGCGCAATTCAACGGGGCCGGCATTCTCATCGCCCGCGAACCGCACGTTCACGAAGCCGATGCCGGTGGCGATGGTGCGCTCGCGCAGGAGCGAACCGGTCAGGTGCAACGAGCCGGTCATGGCGGCCGCGTCGCGGGTGCCGGCGGTTTCGAATTCGGCGTCCAGTGCGTACGAAAAAGAGTCCAGCGTGTTGCTGGCCACCACGCTCCTATGCAGCACTTCGGCCGGTTGCAACACCACACGCTTCGCCGCACCACATCCGGCAAGCAGGAGAAGGCACGCCGTTGACGCGAAGACCGTGCGCATGGGCCGCCAGAATACGTGACCGCCAGCGGGAACCAAAGCGTGTTCGCTCGACATGGGGGTCGATCAGTTGCGGCTGCGATACGGACTGGCGTCCAAGTCGGATTCCTCCTCCAGCATGAAGTTGATTTTGCGCGTCACCGAGCCGTTGATCTGCGCTTTCAGCAGCAGCACGACGGTCTGGCTGGAGTTGATGACGAACGACGGCTCGAACTGCAGCGTGACCTTCTTGGCCTTCATGCGCTGGGCCACCGGCGTCAGCGTCTTGCCGGCCGAGGTTTGCAGTGTCAGATTGATGAGATCCATGTCGCGCGCGGACTCGTCATTGGTGAGGGTGATGGAGCGCAGGATGTGTCCGCTTTTCGCGTCGGCGCTCAGCTGGATGCGAGCGACGGTTTCGGTGCGTCCGTAGCGCACGCGCGGGCTGACCGACAGGAATTTCACCGTCAGTTCGCCGCCGTTCGAAGGCGAGGTGCCGAACGTCATGTCGGACGTGTCCTGCTCCACGATCACCTGCTTGGCGGTGGACACCACGCCGGCCGACTGGCGCAATTCCACGCCGTGCTCGGACGCGACGCCGGCGTCGCGTGAGAAATCCCCCAGCAATTGCAGGCGGGCGGCACCGCATTTCTTCACCATGAACGAGCGCAGCCGCAGCGTGGCGTTGCCGCTGCGGTCGAACGCTACCGAGCGCGACAGGCGGCTGTTGTTGTCAACCAAGTACAGGGCCTTGATGTCACTCACGGCGCCGATGCCGATGTGGTGCACGTCGATCTGGCTGACCATGACGTCGGCGTCGCACGATGCGGACAGGTTCAGCGTGAGCAGATGGACGCGCGACGCGCCCTGCGGCACCGAACCGGTCAATTGCGAATCCGAAACGCCGATGGTCAGCTCGCCGGCTCCGCCGGTCGTGATGTTGGCGGTGGTGTCGGCGGCTAGAACGGACGGGACTGCCGCGGCAAACACGATGCCAGCGGCCACCAGGGAAGATGTGAACTTCATATGCGCGCAGTATACATTCCTGGAAATCGTGTTCCACAATCAAACAGCAGGCTGGCAGCACTGAATCCTTAATTTTCTTAATCTTCACCATC
>DAORHV010000111.1:0-4342 GCA_035438175.1 Candidatus Peribacteria bacterium | reverse complement strand
GTCACGCTGTCGGTTCCGGGCCAGCCGAACTCCGTGCAGAGCATGGCCGGCACCGGCACTGTCACCGTGACCAGCGGCGTCATCACGCTCGTGCGTACCGGCGCCACGCTGACCGTCCGCCAGAATCCGCCGGCTCCGGTTCCCGGCACCGCCATCGTGTCCATCTTGCGTCAGCGCGAACCGAGCCCGCGCTCGGTGCCGATCCGGTACGGACCGGTGGCCGTCGAGGCTCCGGCCAAAGCGGACGCCGTCACCATCGATGCAACCGGCCGTTACGTCATTCCCGGAGATTTCCCGAACGAGACGCTCACCATCGGCGGTGTGTCCGTGCTGGTGGGTGCAAACCGTACGCCTGCCGGACGGTTCATTATTTCGCGCAGTCCCAACGGTGCAACGGTGACCGTAGCCACGGCTGATCCGGCGTTGCCGATGGTCGATGTGCCGCTGACCATCACGGGCGGAGGAATCAATCGCACCATCCGGTTCACGTATACCCCCGAAGTCGCGCCGGCCGCGTTCCGCATTCCGTCGCTGGCGTTCAATGCAACCACCGCGCCGCGACAGACCATCACCAATGCTCCCGCCGTTGTCTTGCGTGCCAACGGCACCACCGGCGTGGACATCCCGCTCGACACCGGTACGACGCCGGTCGTCATCGGGCGCCTGCGCATCAGCCGCAGCAACGGCGGCCGCACGATGGTCGTGGAACCCGACAACCTGACCACCGCCATCAACCAGACGCTGGCCCTCACCGGCCCGGGCGGCATCGCCACCAGTCCGGTGTACACCTTCACCCCCGAAGCCGCGCCGGCACCGGTCATTCCCGTACTTGCGCCCATCTCCCTGACGCCCGGGACGCCGCGCACCACGCTCACCGGCATGCCGGCCCGCGCCCTCACCGCCAACGGCACCGCACTGCCGGTGGACGCCACGAACGTCGAAGTCGGTAATCTGAAAATCTCGCGCACCAACGGCGGCGCCACCATGACCGTTGAAGTCATCAGTACCGCCACAGCGATCAGCGGTTACACCCTCACGATCGGCGGAGCAGGTCTTACCGACCGTTCCACGACCGTGAACTTCGTACCTGAATCCATCCCGGCGATTGCGCCAATCACGCTGACGCCCGGTACGCCACGCATCACCCTCACCGGCATGCCGGCGCGCGCCCTCACCGCCAACGGTACCGCGCTGCCCGTGGACGCCACCAACGTGACGGTTGGTAATTTGAAAATCTCGCGCACCAACGGCGGTGCATCGATGACCATCGAGGTGGCGGTTTCCGCGACTCCCATCAACAATTTCGACCTTGTCATCGGCGGCAGCAGCCTGACGTCCCGCACGACCCGTGTGAACTACGTGCCGCCCGCGCCGGGCGAAATCCCGCTGGCGGCTGCCATCACGCTGGCCGGCACCCCGCCGCGCAGCGTGACCAACGGTATTCCCGCCCAGGCCCTTACCATGACCAGCCCGG
This sequence comes from Candidatus Peribacteria bacterium, assembly GCA_035438175.1. Classification (GTDB taxonomy): domain Bacteria; phylum Patescibacteriota; class Gracilibacteria; order Peribacterales; family Peribacteraceae; genus DAORHV01. The sequence continues at coordinate 2,868 of DAORHV010000111.1, read as the reverse complement.
GTCCGGTCTCCACCCCGCTCGCGGTCGATGCCAACGTGACCGTCGGCAACCTGCGCATCCGCCGCAGCGCCGCCGGAGCAACCATGACTATAGAGGTGGTGGATGCCGACGTTGCCGTCACGAACTACGACCTGACCATGAGCGGCACGAGCCTGACGTCACGCACTACGCGCATCAATTATGCTCCGCCGCCCCCCGAAGCCATTCCGCTGGCCGCCGCCATCACGCTGACCGGCACCCCGCCGCGCAACGTGACCACCGGCATTCCAGCGCGCGCCCTGACCCTCACGACGAACCCCGGTCCCGCCACGACCGCGCTGCCGCTGGACGCCGACGTAACCGTGGGCAACCTGCGCATCCGCCGCAGCACGGGAGGAACGACCATGACCATCGATGTCGTGAACGCCGCTACGGCCGTCACGAACTACGACCTTGCCTTCAGCGGAACACGCGTGGTCTCGCGCACTTCGCGTGTGAACTACGTGCCGCCCGCCCCGGTGGAAATCCCGCTGCCCGCAACTGTCACCATCGCCGGCACCCCGCCGCGTACGCGCATCACCGGCATGCCGACGCGCGAGCTGACGTCGGCCAGCACCAGTCCGTCCACCGTGCTTCCGGTCAATGCCGCCGCCGTGACCGTGGGCAACCTGAAGATCACGCGCGAGGACGGCGGTGCGACCATGATCATCGAGCCCGTTGACGCGACCCAGTCCATCAGCGGTTATTCGTTCCGCTTGTCCGGCAGCGGTCTTACCGAGCGCACCGCCACCGTGAACTTCACCCCCTCCTTTACGGTGCCCGACAACATCGAACTGACCGGAACGCCTCCTTCCACCGTCATCAGCGGCTTGCCGGCAGGGCCGATCCGTTTGGATAACACGATTTTCCCGGCCGATGAGACCGAACGCACCATCGGTTCGGTGAAGATCAAACGCGCGGCGGGCGGACGCAGCATGACCATCAAAGCGGCCGATGCGGCCACGGTGGTGAACCAGCCGCTGCGCATCCGCTTCGGCAGTATCGACGTCACCACCGCCCTTTCCTACACGCCGCCGCTTCCGGCGCTGGCCGCAGCGGTGACCATCAGCAACACGACCTTGAGCCATTCCATCAACAATATTCCGGCCGGCGAGCTGCGCGTGCGCGGCCGCGTTCTGGCCGTGAACGGCACCGTCGGCGTGAATGCGGCCGGAGAGATCGTCGCCAACGACGCCCCCAACATCGCCATGCTGTTCACCCGCGTCAGTACCAGCGAACTGCAGTGCGCGGCACTTTCCACAACCAGATTTGCCACCGCCGTTGCCATCCAGCGCAACGGCGACGCTTCCGCCACCGACGTCACGTTCACCTTCAATCCGTAATATCCCATGTCCAAGCGCCTTACCCTCTATCTGACGGCCAAAGAACGCCTGCTCCTCGGGCGCCAGGACGATGCCGTGACCTCGCGCTGCGAGATCGTGGAGGAGGACCACGGCATGGAGGACAACGCCAAGCACCGCAAGCTGCGCGCGGAACTGTTCGCGCCCAAGCATCCGGTGCTGCGCGGACTGGCTGGGCTGCTGGCCAAGGAAACGTGCGGCGAAGAGCAGGCCCGCGCATTCGTCGCGCAATCCGACCTGTCGTCCATCGACACCGGCGACATGCTGGAACTGATGTTCCTGCTGGGTCCGGTGGGCATGACGTCCATGATCTTCGAGATGCTGACCGCGCCGAGCGCGGCCAAAAACCTGGAGATGATCGCCGAGCTCACCGAGTTGCGGCACCACCTGCTTTTCGCGCAAGACACGACCACTTCTTCCTCTTCTTCCGTATGAGTATCCCGCGCAATCCCGACCTGCCGCCCGAGTTGCCGCGCAACGGAGTTTCCTCCAGTCCGTCGGACCGTCCCGCCGAGCGGCGCGAGCCGACCCGGACCACGGTGTCGCGCGAAAAAGAGACGTTCAAGGAACGCGGCGGCAACCGCCTGTGGCGCAACCGCTGGAAGATCGCCGCGGCCGGCGTCGGCGCGCTGATTTTGTATCACTTCCGCTTCTGGATGCGCGAGAAGCTGCACCTGGCGTTCTCCAAAGTCCCGCAGGCGGAGATCGAAGGAAACATGTCGACCACCGCCGTCATGGGCCGCCCCAACCGCGCGTTGCTGGGTAACGGCGAGGCAGGCGGCACGAACAGCGGCTCCGGCGTAAGCAGCGGAGGATTCTAAGCAAGCCAATACAACCAACCATTCGCAATTCTACAAATACCCATGCCGACTCCCATCAACCCAGACGCAACGACGGCGATCAACCGGTACGTCGAAAGTACCGATACTCGTCCGACCATCGACACGTTCCAGCGTCTGGAGGATTCCGACTATCGGTTCATCGACGGCGCGTTGTTGCGCGCCGAAGACAGCTTGAACCTGATGCGGAGGAATGCCATCAACCTGTCGCGGCTGAATTCGTTGGGTTTGCCGCCGGGAGGAGCTGTGGAGCGGTATTTCGTCGCACCCGCGACCGCGACGCTGAAGCTGAAACAGGACGCGACCGAGACCACGATTCCGGCCGACGGCACCGAGCGGACTGTGGCGGGAATCGTGATCAAGCGTTTGGCCGACCCGCAGGGCGGCATGAGCATCATCGAGATGCGCGCCGAACGCGGGCAGACCGGGGGTCGCTCGTTCCTGATCAGCGGCGGAGACGTCGCGTATCCGGCGATCGATTTCACCATCCGCGAACGCAACGAAAGCCAGGCTGAATCGCATTTCGAAACCCGTCAGCAAATAATGACCGCCGCACTCGAGCGCTTGCAGCTGGAGCAGGGGATTTTGAGCGCCACTACCGATCGGACCCAGCGCGTGCGCTCGGAGAGCAACCTGGCGCGCCTGCGTGA
>DAORHV010000110.1:0-4414 GCA_035438175.1 Candidatus Peribacteria bacterium | reverse complement strand
ATCCAGCTGTATTGGCGCCGCGACAGCCGGGTGCTGTATCCGCCCATCGGCGACGAATGGCTGCAGCCGCGCACGCCCTCCACGGGAGCGATGCAGAACCCCGACTACTTCCTGGTCGTCTCCACGCTGGCGCGCTACAAGCGCATCGACATCGCCGTCGAGGCCTGCAACCGCACCGGTTCGCATCTGAAAATCGTCGGCGAAGGCCCCGACATGGCCCGGCTGAAAGCGCTGGCCGGACCCACGGTGGAATTCTACGGCTGGCGCAAGAACGACGAACTCGCCGACTTGTACGCGCGCGCCAAAGCGGTGCTGTTCGCCGGCCACGAGGACTTCGGTTTGGTGCCGCTGGAAGCCATGTCGTGCGGGACGCCTGTTGTCGCATACGGGCAGGGCGGCGCGACCGAAACCGTGATCGATGGAACGACCGGAGCGTTCTTCGCCGAACCGACCGCCGGCTCGCTGGCGGACATCCTGAAAAATTTTGATCGCACCAAATTCGATCCGGCCGCGTGCGTCGCGCAGGCCAAGCGTTTCGACCGCGCGACATTCGAGCGAGGGCTTACCGCGGCAGTCGCAGCGGCGATGCAGCGTCCGTAAGCGCCCCCTCTTCCCCGGCGAAGGCGTCCAGCCGCAGCAACAGACCGCGGATGTAGTCCACGATGCCGATCATGTCCGACATGCCCGCATGAACCGCGTCCATCCGGCGGTCGGCCCGGTTTCCGATGACGCAATCGCGCGTCGCAAGAAGACTGCGGATCACCAGTTCCGCTTCGCCGGCCAGCGCTTCCCCCTCTGTCAGTTCGAAAGCGGGATGTGGTTCGTCGCCATGCACCTCGCGCGGGCTCACGTACCCTTCCACCGCGCGGTACGGCGTGATGACCGTCCGATCGTGACCGCGCACCATGTTGGTGTTGAACAAACCGCCGCGGGCGGCGTATCCATAATCGGACGTCTCGGACACGCAGAAATTCGCGACGACGTAGCGGTCTTCCAGCAGCACCGCGCCGCTGCCCGGCGTGAGGGAAACGTCGCGGGTTTCCAGTGCCGCTTGGAATTTTGCCCGCAGTCCGTCGAAGACGAAATCGCCGCGTTCGGTATGCCAATCGATGGCGTTCGGCTCGGCCTCGGATGCGATCAGCCGCGTCAGGATGCGTGTTTTCAAGAGCGCCGAATGCCGTACGACAACCGGATGTTCGCACAGCTCGCGGACCAGGCGTGCCGCCTCGCTTTCGCGCGGGAGGGTTCCAATGCCGGACTGTACGGGGAAGAGTTCGTTCGCCAAAGGAACGGATGATACCAGAACCCGCCTACGCTAACGCCACCAGTGTTCCACCGAGCATGACGAGAATCGCGCCGATGATCAGTTTCAGCGCGTGCACTTTTTCCCATTCGGCGAAAATCCACAGCGCCACCAGCACGGCGACGAGCGTATTCATGTTGTACAGCGGGACCAGCTTGGACAGCGGCACGTGGTATTTGGACAGCGACAGCGCCACCAATCCGGCACCGAGTCCCCACAGCGCGCCCACGCCAATGGAGGGCGTGACGGCGGCGCGCGACACGGCGTGTCCGGGGACGAGCAGCGTGAAGAGCACGCCGACACCCACCACTCCGGCGCCCGCCAGGATGATGTACGGACCCAATCCGACTCCGGCTTGCGCGGCGGCCTTGCTCAGCACTCCGCTCAGGCCGAAAAAGACGGCGGCCAACACACCGCCCAGCGCCATGCCCATGAATTCGGCGGCCGGCATTTAGAAGAGAGCGGAATTCGTCTCGGGCATCGCGATGCCGAGCAGTTCGTAGGCCAGCTTGGTGGCGACGCGCCCCTTGGGCGTGCGCTGCAGGTATCCGCACTGCATGAGGTACGGCTCGTACACGTCCTCCAGCGTCTCCTCTTCTTCGGCCGTCGCGGCCGCCAGCGTGGACAGTCCGACCGGCCCGCCGGCGAAGCGTTCGATGAGCGCCGACAGAATGACGCGGTCGTTGGCATCCAGGCCTTTGTCATCGATGCCGAGCGCCTTGAGCGTGTGCTCCACGCGCGGCATGCGGATGGCGGTTTCGTCGTTGACCTGGGCGAAATCACGCACCGAACGCACCAGGCGGTTGGCGATGCGCGGCGTGGCGCGGCTGGCCACCGCGATGCGGTGCGCGGCGTCGGCATCCATCGGCACGTCCAGCAGGCGCGACGCGCGTTCGACGATCAGCTGCATTTCGGCGACTTTGTAGAACTGCAATTTGAAGTTATGGATGAACCGGTCGCGCAGCGGCATGCTCACCGCGCCGGCCTTGGTGGTGGCGCCGATGAGCGTGAACGGCTGCAAATCGATGCGCATGGACCGCGCCGACGGACCTTTGCCGATCATCAGGTCGAGCACGTAATCCTCCATCGCGCTGTACAACACTTCCTCGATGGCCGGACGCAGGCGGTGGATTTCATCGATGAACAGCACGTCGCCGGCTTGCAAATTCGTGAGCAGCGATGCCAGGTCGCCGGGCTTCTCGATGGCCGGGCCCGAAGTGACGCGCATCTGGGCGCCCATCTCGCGCGCGACAATGTGCGCGAGCGTGGTTTTTCCAAGCCCCGGAGGACCGTGAAGAATGGCATGTCCGAGCGGCTCCTTGCGGCGGCGCGCCGCCTCGATGTGCACCAGCAGATGTCCTTTGATGTCGCTCTGCCCCACGTATTCGTCCAAGCTGCGCGGACGCAGCGACGAGTCGATCTGCTCATCCACGGCCGGAATCGCGGTGGGCTCGCTCGCGGATTGCCGTTGCTTGCGCTTGGTGCGCTCGATGGCCATGCGGCGAGTATACCAAGGAGTACGTTCGTCCACCAACGAAACGGGAATCTGAGGACTCCATGGACTCCAAAGACTCCGAGGAACCTTGTTTTCACCATGGATCACCTTCTTTGGAGTCCATGGAGTCATTGGAGTCGTCGGAGTCCATTCTTTGGCTTCGCAGTAGGCAAAAACCGCGATTTCTGCTATACTGAGAACCGTAATGTATTCCCTCGAACCAACATCAATCGCCGTCATCGGAGCCAGTGCCGAAGAGAAGAAGCTCGGTCACTACATCCTGAAGAACCTGCTTACGCAGGGCTATAAGGGAACGATTTATCCGGTGAACCCTAAGCATCCGGAACTGTTGGGCGTGAAGGCCTACCCGTCGGTGGACGCCATTCCGGGCGACATCGACATGGCTGTGGTCGTCACTCCGGCCGCAACGGTGAACGACGTGGCCGAAGCCTGCGGCAAGAAGAAGGTGAAGACGCTGGTCGTCATCTCGGCCGGGTTCGGCGAGCTGGGCACCGAGGACGGACACAACCGCGAACAGCAACTTTTGGACATCGCCAAGAAATACAACATGAGCATGGTCGGCCCCAACTGCCTGGGCGTGCTGCGTCCGAGTATCGGGCTGAACGCCTCGTTCGCGGTCAGCGCCGGACAGGCCGGCAACGTCGCGCTCGTCAGCCAGTCGGGCGCCATGGCCGTCGCGCTCATGGATAAATCGGTCGAGCTCTGCATCGGCTATTCGTTCGTGGCCAGCATCGGCAACAAGGCCGACCTGGACGAATGCGACTTCCTGGAAATCTGCGAACAAGACGACAAGACCGGCGTCATCGGACTCTATCTGGAGAGCATTAAGGACGGCGCCCGCTTCATGCAGGTCGCCGAACGCGTCGGCCGCACCAAGCCCATCGTGCTCATCAAGTCCGGCGTCTCCAAGCGCGGCTCCATGGCCGTGTCCTCGCACACCGGTGCGTTGGCCGGTTCCAGTTCGGCCATCGACGCGCTGTGCCGCCAGGCCGGCATCCACCGCGCCGAAACCACCGAACAATTCCTGGACCTGCTCCGCACGCTCGGTTCGCAGCCGGCCCTGCTTTCGCCCAAGATCGCCGTCATCACCAACGCCGGCGGACCCGGCGTGCTGGCCACCGACGCCGCCGAACGCGAAGGCCTCACGCTCGTGAACTTGAGCGACGAAACCAAAGCCAAACTCAAACCCGTGCTTCCGGTCGCGGCCAGCGTGGCCAACCCTGTCGACGTGCTGGGAGACGCGCTCGCCGACCGCTACGTGGCGGCCATCACCGCCTGCCGCGGCAGGTCGGACGGCTCCTCGGGCAGCTGCGCCATCCAGCGGCGGAACCAGTGCCAGTCCAGCACCACCATGCCGATCCCGCCGCTTCTGCCGCCGTTCATCGCGGCGATCCACTGTTTCAGCGGGTCCTGCGCCCCCGCCGGCTCTTCCGCGTCATGGGCGCCCAGCGTCACCAGATTGCGGCCGGCCCGGTGGAAGGCCAGCAGGTCCGCAATGTCGGTCTCGCAGACCTGATCGGCCGAACGAAGCAGCAATTCGTCCGGCCCCACGCCTTCGACCAGCCCGGCACTGCGGATGCGGCCGTTGTCCAGGT
>DAORHV010000109.1:0-4440 GCA_035438175.1 Candidatus Peribacteria bacterium | reverse complement strand
ATTGGTTCCCGCACCAGCATGAGCGTCTGCACCGTTGCCCGGACGGCGAGGAGCGTCTGGTGACCATGCAGCAGCCGCTGAAGCTGGATGGATCCATGCGCCTGTGGGCGGGCTACGCCGAACTGCGCACCCGCTGGGACGTCGCCGAGAGCGCCACCATCGATTCGAAGAGCATGGCCGGCGGGCGGTTGCCGCGGCTGGAACCAGGCGATCCGCTGGTGCGGCGCTACACCCGGGTGAACCAGAGGCTGGTGCTGGATTGCGCACCGGAGGACGAGGCGGACGTCGGCCGCATGGAATTCCTCACCGCACAGGGCTCGAAGCCGCTGGCACGGCTGGTGAACCAGGCACGGCGCGACCCCGGGATCCGCGAGTTGCTGGTCACCTTCGTGGAACGCGCGATGATCTATTCCGAAGCCACCGGCGAAATCCTGGACGTGCTGGGTGACGGCGACAACGTCGTGTTCCACCAGACTGCCGGAGACGGGAAGGGCAACTGGAACGTCGCGCTGCTGGACCCGTTGCATCCGAGCGTGCGGGTCCTGAACCGCTTGCCCGACGCGCTCATCAATTTGTCCTGTCCGGAGCTTTCCGGCAACTGGCGCCAGCACGTGAACATCGCGCTGAACGGACTGAACTATGTGCGCGCCGTGAACGGGCTGGCCAAGGTGCTGAACATGCGCCAGCGGCTGGCCGGCTGGCGCCGCTGCCTTCCGGACGAAACGCGGGAGGCGATCGATTTCCCGCTGATTCTGGAACGCTGCCGCGCGTGCTCCGTTGAAGAGCGCAGTAAAGGCACCGATGCCGATACGCCGGATGAAGCGGGCGCGATGACGTGCCCGCGCGAGCAGATCGAAATCCTTATGCGCAAACGTTAGGCCGTCTTGCAGACGATTTTCTCCTGGCCGCCCATGTACGGACGCAACACTTCCGGAACGGTCACGGAGCCGTCCGCGTTCTGGTAGATTTCGAGGATGGGGATGAGCACGCGCGGCGTGGCGATGCAGGTGTTGTTCAGCGTGTGGACGAACTTCTTGGTGCCGTCGGCGGCCTCGTACTTGATGTTCAAACGGCGCGACTGGAAGTCGTGGAACGTCGAGCAGCTGTGTGTTTCGCCGTAGCCGTTGCGGCTGGGCATCCAGGTCTCGATGTCGTTTTTGTACACCTGGCCCAGGCCCATGTCGCCGGTGCAGACGTCCACCACGCGGTACGGCAGCTTCAGCGCCTGCATGACGGCCTCGGCGTTGGCGAGAATCTCGGCATGCATCTTCGCACTGACGGCGGCATCGCCCTCGCACAGGATGACCTGCTCGACTTTCTGGATCTGGTGTACGCGGTACAGGCCTTTGGTGTCCTTGCCGTACGTGCCGGCCTCGCGCCGGAACCCGCTCGAAAAACCAACGTAGCGCTTGGGTAATTCCGAAAGTTTCAGCACCTCGCCGCTGTGGTAGCTGGTCACCGGAACTTCGGCGGTGCCGATGAGATAGAGGTCGTCGGGAGTGATGGGCTCGGTGCGCTTCTGCTGGACGCCGACCGCGTAGGCTTGCTCTTCGCCGCCCGGGAAATAGCTGGTGCCCATCATAGCGTCGTAACTGGCCAGTACCGGCGGATTGAGCTGGGTGAAGCCACGCTTGTGCAGCAAGTCGAGCGCGAACAGGTGAATGGCAAGTTCCAAGCGGGCACCATCGCCCTTCAGGATGTAGCTGCGGCTGCCGGCCACCTTCACGCCGCGCGGGATATCGACGATGTCCAGATCGGCGCCGAGCGTGACGTGGTCCTTGGGCTCGAACGCGAATTTCGGCAGGTCGCCCCACTTCCGGATTTCCTTGTTCTCGGTGTCATCCTTGCCCTCCGGCACCTGCGGCAACGGAATGCCGGGCAGGCGCAGCTGCAGATCGTTCCACAGCACTTCGATTTCCTTCAGGCGCTCTTCGCCGGCCTTCAGTTCGGCGCCCAGCTCTTTCATGGCGGCGACGGCCTTGGCCTTGTCGTCACCCTTCATCTTGGGAACCTCGGCGCTGACTTTGTTCTTCTCGGCGCGCTTGGTTTCCACCGCGTGCAACAACACACGGCGTTCTTCATCCAGTTTCAAAAACGCATCGATATCGATTTTCACGCGCTTCTTCTTGGCGGCGTCACGGTAGGCGTCCGGGCGTTTGCGGAAATCTGCGAGGTCGATCATGCGCCGACGATAGCCCAAACCGGCACCCCGCGCTACTTCAGCAGGCGCTTCACGCCGACCTTGCAGCGCGCGAGCACCGCGGCGGCGAACGCACCGAACGACGGCCGCTGCCAGAATTCCTGTTCGGCCGAAACCGCCAGCGGCTTCCCTCTATGGATATGCGGCACGGTCTTGCCGGTGGCGATGTCGGTGATGGTGCGCAGCCGCACCGATCCGGCGAACGGATCGGAGAGAATGGGCACGTAGTACAGACAATCCCGGAACACGTAGTGCGTGACCTGGCTCATGCGCGTGCGCGAGCGGTCGCGGATGACGTCGCCGCCGTGCAGCAGGTTGGCGGCCCACAGCACCACCTGTCCGGCCTTCACCGTGACGGCATGTTTCTGCAGTCCGAGCTTGGCGGCCAGCCGCCCGATTGCCCGCTCGTATTCGGGATAACAATCGCGCGACGACGGCAGGCCGAAATCGTGCATGTCGTACAACGGCAGGCGATGACTGCCGGGGTAGACGTGCAGCGGGCCGTTGTTCTCATCGATATCTTCCAGCGCCACCCACGCGCCGCACAGGAAGCGTTGCGGATAGGCATGGAAATGGATGGCGTCGCTGTGGGTATGCTGCTCGGTGCCGCGGGTGAAGTTCAGGGTCTGGAACGCGACGGGCTCGCGGCGGTACAGCATGCGCATGGCGGCCAGGATTTCTGGGTGCAGCGCCAGTGATTTCACGCGCGGATCGGCGCGCCACAGATCGGTGCCGCGGTCGGCATCGAATGCGGGCGGGCGGGCGCGGAGATCTTCCGCCAGGGCCGGAAACGAATGATCGCCGGGCGTCAGCACCGCGTAACCGTCACGCGAGAATGCCTCGGCCAATGCACGGTCGGCGGCGGACAAGCCGGATTCCGCCAGGAGTTCGCCGAAGAAAGGGGACTCCGTCCACGGCATGTTCATCTGCGACGGATTCCACACGGCGGGCATGCCATCAACCTACCAGACCTGAATTCTTTCGGCAGCGCATATTCCCTGGAGAAAGAATTGTTTTAGGAATAAAGCAAATGGTATGGTGATGGCCGATGAGAAACACGCTGCTGCAAACAACATTGATCGCCTGCGCCGCATGGCTCGTTCCTGCGGCCGCTTTCGCCATCGGCGCTCCGCCGCTTCCTGACACGCCGTTTTTCGGCTGGCTGGCGGTACCGGTGGTCGCGGTGGCCGGACGGAAATTATTGAAGAAGAAACGTTGACGAGTTTTTGATCGGCGGAAGGCTGCCATGGTAAGGTGCCCGACGATGAAGAAACGGATGCAAGGACTGCTGATCATCGCCGCGGCATCGTGGCTGATGCCGGTTGCCGCTTTTGCGGTCGCCGGCCCCCCGGTGCCGGACGTGCCGCTGTTCTCGTGGCTGGCGGTGCCGGTTGCGGCGGTCGCCGGACGGAAGCTCTTGAACAAAAAAGGTTCCGGACGCTCGTGATGGACGCCTCGTTACTCCGGCGCTGGAGGCCGGCGATCCTGTTCGGCGTGGCCGTCGGCGTCCCGGTACTCCTGCAGAGTATTGCCGGCTACGCCGGACCCGTCGCACAGAAATTCCTGCCGCTGCCGCCGCAGCATTACCACCTGGCGATTCTGCTTACCGGCTTCGCGCTGTGGCTGTGGCACGACGACCAAATGACGGCGTCGCCGCTGCCCGGCAAACGGCAGACGTGGCTCTCGGCCGCAGGCGCGGTGATCGCCGCCGCAGGCGCGTTCATCCTCACGCATCCGTCGTCCGCGGCGCGGGCGGCATGGGCGGATCTGCCGCTGGCCGCTGGCGTGGCCATGAGCACTGCGACGTACCTGCTGCTGTTGTCGCCCGGCGCGCTGGCGTTCGGCGCCTTCTATCCGTGGCGGCTGTTGCGTCGGTGCGCCGGACCGCTGCTGTTGTGCGCCGTGCTGGCGCTGGGCTTCGTACTCACGGGGATCATCGCCACGGTATGGCATTTGCAATTGGCGCGGCCGGCGCTGGATCTGTCGGCATGGCTGCTGCGCCTCATCGACCCGGCGGCGGTGACGGTGGAGACCGATACCGCGATCATCGGGTTCCGCGAATTTGCCACGCGCGTCGGCCCGCAATGCGCGGCGCTCGACGGCGTACTCCTGTTCCTACTGCTGGCGGTAACCTTGTGGTGGCAGCGCTCGCGCAAACGCGCCGCATCGTCGTTCGCAGCCATCGCGGCCGGCGCGGTGGTGCTGTTCCTGCTGAACGGCGTGCGCATCGCGGCGATCGT
>DAORHV010000108.1:0-4498 GCA_035438175.1 Candidatus Peribacteria bacterium | reverse complement strand
CTTGGGCTTCAGGTCGGCGTTCGGCAGCGCGGCGCTGACGTCCAAGACGGCCTGCTGCACGGCGGCAAGCTGGTTGTCGGCGCTGGCCACGGCCACCGACGAGTTGAGTTCGTCGATTTGTTTCTTCACCAGGAACTGCACCAGGTTGTCGCCGGTTCCGGACGCGAGCGCCACCAGCGTGTCGCGGTACTCGGTCAGCGATTCGGCGGCCTGGTCGTCATCGCCGTTATCCAGCAGCGTCATGGCTTCGCTCAGGCGCGTGTCGGCCTGACGGACGCGCTTCTCAGCCTTGGCGTCGCTGTTCAGCGTGAACAGCACGTCGACTTCCTCGGCGATGCGCTTGGCCGGATACAGGAACGACGTGGGCAGGATGCCGGCCATCTTCTCGCGACGGTCCTGCTGGAGCTGGGCGATTTCGGTGCGGTGCACGGCGTCCTGGTCCAGGTTCACGCTTACCCACGGTGTGGTGAACAAGACCGGAGGCATGTCGTTCACGTACACCGGACCGGTGTGACGCGCGATGGCGCGCTCGCCGGAGACGAGGAACAGATGCTTGTTCTCGCCGGTGCTGAACGAGGCGCCCTTGTCGTACACGGCGGTGGTGACGGTGCTGCCGTCATCCGAGACGGAGATGCTGCCCGCGTTCACTTCGGCGGTGCCGAGCGACGTTTCGATGGCCAGGCTCTGGAAGGTGGGCGGCATCAGGCCGAGCGCCCAGACCTCGCCGTTCACGAGCTTGGCGGTCGTACCGGCGGCCGCGAATTGCGGGCGGTCACCCAGGTCTTGCAGGCGCAGCGTGGTGTTCGGGGAAAGACGCAACACGCCGTCGTCGTTCAGGATGATGGTGGCCTGCGATTGTGCACCGGTGCTGATGACGACCGGGCCTTTCAGGACCTGCGGGGATTCGACCTTGGTGGAGACGCCGCCGACGGACACCCAGACTTCGCCGCTCGGAATCAGCTGCACGGACGTTTCGGCCTGCGTGGTCGGGGCCAGCAACACCAACGGCATGATGCGGACGGCCAGCAGGAAGGCGGCGAAGGCGGCGGTCCACTTGATGCCGAAGCCGGTCCAGCGGATGGAGCGCGGGTGGAGACGCGCGAAGATCGACTCTTTCAGTTCGGCGGTGCGGGCGGCGGGCAGCAGAACATCGCCGGCCAGCGATTTGAGTCCTTCCGGCAGCCAGGTCTTGGCCAGCACCTTGCGGCGGACATCCTGACGGAACGCGGCGCTCGGCACGGTCTGCTCCACCGCGTCGGTGAGCATGGCCGGACGCACGCGCGCGTCGACGCGCTTCCAGATGCGGTCCTTGGCCCCTTTGGCGGGGTTTTGGGCTTCTGCGAGGCCGGTGAGGAGCTTTTCGAGGGAATGCATGGGTCTTGGCAGTGTCTACAACGGGTTTGGAAGGGCTTTCGTTACACAAAAAGACCGGTATCAGGCCTTCTTTTTCGTGCCATCCGAAGGCAGCAGCGCTTCCAGCTTCTTCAGGGCACGGAATTTTAAGATGCGCACGCCGCCTTCGGTAATGCGCAGCGACCTGGCGATTTCGGCATGAGAAAGGCCAGAAACGTAGTGTAAGAGCAGGATTTCGCGGTAGTACCGCGGGATGCCGTTCAGGGCGCCGCGCACCTTACCCACCGACAAACTGCGTTCGGTGGCCAATTTTGGGTCGCTGGAACTGCTTTCATCCACGATATCCTCCGAAATTTCCTCGAATCCGCGCTGGCCGCGGTAGGCATCCACCACCACGTGGCGGGCGATGCGGAACAGCCAGGCCGAGAACGGCACGCCGGCCATGGATTTGTACGAATGCAGTTTTTCCCACGCCTTCACGAAAATATCGGCCACCAGGTCTTCGGCCAGCTCCTGCGGAAAACGAAAAACGACATAGCGGTAGATCGGCGTAAGGTACGCGTCGTAAATCTTGCCGAATGCTTCGGTTTCACCGTCCTGGGCGCGCTTCACGAGCGCCTGGAGTTCCTCGGCTGGGATTGGCTGTGGGGCCATGAGAGCAGCAGTATAGGTCCAGAGTCCTTGCAGCAAAAGCGAGGCCCTCAGGAATTCAAAGACGTGCGAAACCGCGTGGAATTACCGTTTCTCCCGGTTTCTTATTCCCACTCGATGGTTCCCGGCGGCTTGCTCGTGAGGTCTAAGAATACCGCATCGATGCCCTCGAGTTTCAGGATGCGCTGGGTGATGCGCTTCAGCACCGCCTCGGGCAGCGCCACCGCGTTGGCGGTCATGGCGTCGTGCGAGGAGATGGGCCGCAACACGATGGACTGGCCGCCCTTTTTGGTACCGACCGGCAGCAGCACCACCGGAAACTGCCAGATGGCGTCGTAGAGGGCCGGCTCCTGGATTTCCTCGGTGACGATGGCGTCGGCTTCGCGCAGCAGGTCGGCGCGCACGCGGTCCACGTACCCCGGCGTGAACACCGGCGTGAACGGCTTGGTGTGCGACGTGCACAGCAGTACGCGGTTGAGCGTGCGGTGCGTGTTCGGGATAGTGGTCGCCAGATCGATGAGCTCGTCGGTGACGGTGTAGGGCTTGCTGTTGAACATGGCCACCGCCAGGCGGTACGTGCGGCCGTCGCCCTGCACGCCCACCGAACGGACGGGCAGCACCAGGTGCGGCAGATCCACCGAGAGCACGGCTTCCTCGGTGGGTGCGGCCGCTTCGCCGCACAGAATACGCACGCCCAGTCCCGGACCCGGGAACGGATGCCGCCAGACCAACTCTTTGGGCAATCCCAGCTCTTCGCCGAGCATGCGGACTTCGTCTTTGTAGAGGTCCTTCAGCGGTTCGATGACCAGCCCGGCGTCGATCATGTCCTGCACCGCCTTCACGCGGTTGTGGTGCGTCTTGATGTGATCGGAATGTTTGGTGCCGCCGGTCTCGATGGTGTCCGGGTAGATGGTCCCCTGACCGAGCATCCATTTGTCCGACACGCTGATGTTCATGCTGTCCCCCACCTGCTTCTGCACGTCCAGGAAGGTGTCGCCGATGGCTTTGCGTTTGCGCTCCGGATCATTCACACCCTTGAGTTTGGCGAAGAATTCCTCGGACGCATCGACCGCGTGCAAGTTGTCGATTTTCAGTTTTGTAAACGCGTCCTGAATCAGCTTCACTTCGTCTTTGCGCATGAGGCCGGTGTCCACCAGCAGGCCCTCCACGCGATGGCGTCCGAGCACCTGGTTCAAGAGCACGAACGCGACGGTGGAATCCACGCCGCCCGAGACGAGCATGAAGACTTTGCGGTCGCCGACGTCGCGCTTGATCTCGTCGCCGACCAGCGACGCGTAGCCCTGCATGGACCACGGCGCTGCCTCGCACAGATCCACGAAGTTACGCAGCATGACCAGTCCGTTCTCGCTGTGGGTGACTTCGGGGTGGAACTGCAATGCGAAGATGCGGCGGGCCTCGTCGGAAAACGCCGCGTTCTGGCAGGTTTCGGAGGTGGCGATGCGCGAGAAACCGCGCGGCAATTCGGAGGCTTCATCGCCATGGGACATCCACACCGTGCAATCGCCGTTGATTCCTTTAAAGAGCTGGCTCTGCTTGCCGATGATATGGATGGGCGTCTTGCCGTATTCCTTCACGTGGCCGGAGCTGACCTTGCCACCCAGCGTCTGGGCGATCCAATGCAGGCCGTAACACAGGCCCAGCACCGGAATGCCGAGATCGAAAATATTGGGGTCGGCCTGCGGACTGCCCTTGTCGTACACGCTCTGCGGTCCGCCCGACAAAATGATGCCGGCCGCCTTGGCCAGCTCGGATGCCGGGGTCTCCGGCGGACGGATTTCGGAATAGAACCCAAACCGGCGCACACGGCTGGCGATGAGGTGGGCGTACTGCCCCCCGAAATCGAGTACGACGATGCTGCGTGGGTGCTTCACGCGCCGAGGATACTAGAAGAACGGGGTGTTCGTCAGCCCGTTATGCCGACTTCTTTTGCGGCGACAGCGCGGCGGCGACCAGAATCCACACCGTGTACGCCGTGGCGGCGTCTTCCCAGGCGTGCAGGAACAGCGCGGCAACGCTGACGCCGGCCAGCATGAGCGCGACCGGGACGGCCAGCGGCACGCTGACTTTGAGCTTCAAAAGCGAGTTCCACACCACCGCCAACAGCGAAAGGAAGAGCAGCAGTCCGAGCACTCCCGTCTCGATGCCGATCTGCAAATACCAGTTTTCGGGTAACAGCGGACAATCGCAGGGCTTGGCAGGCTGTACCTGCGTACCGCCGACCATCACGCACAGGTCCGGATGCTCCTGAGCCCAGGTGGCGTCGGCTCCGGCCTCCAATTCCACGCACGTATCGCTGAAACGGTTGCTGGCCGGGCCGGCCGTGCCGAGGCCGATGCCGAACGGATGCTCTCCGATGAGCTGCAGCGCGTGCAACGGCTTCTCCAGATGTCCGCGAGACGATGCCAGGCGCAGCACCGACGCCGGGCGGGCGACGGCCACGATGACCACGAACGCCGCGACGCACCCGCCGAGC
>DAORHV010000107.1:0-4598 GCA_035438175.1 Candidatus Peribacteria bacterium | reverse complement strand
TAGTAGCTGTTCTGCCACACGGTGAGCGTGTAGCCGCTCTTCACCGTCAGGTTGTTGCCGGCCGAAATGGAGTACAGCACCGTCAGATCGGGGTCGCCGGAGTTGTCGGCGATGGCAAGATTGGCGTTGCTGAGCGCCACGGAGCCGGAATCGGAGCGCACGATAAGATGGCTCTGGTACAGGTTTACGCCGGTCATGGAGCCGCCGGACGCCAAGGTGACGGTCGCGGCTTTCTGAGCAGCGCCTTTAATGAAAATGGAAATGATCGTACCGCCGGTCAGGTTGATGTTGGCGAACGTAAACTGGCCGCCTGCGCCGGTGACGGTGGTCCCGACGCTGCCGCCGTTGTGCGACAGTGCGATGGTCGTACCCGCGGCGAACGGCGACGTTCCTTCGCCGGCGTACACGATGCCCGAGATGCTGAACGAACCGACCGGCGGGGGGTCGGCGGCGATCTGCCACTGACGATGCTCGGTGTAGGTGTAGCGCGTGATCTTACGGCGCAGCGTGGACGGCAGACGTTCGTAGCGCACCGGCGAGACGCCCGAGCGCGACGGGGCGAGGACGCGGGTGTTACTGGCGATCTGGCGGGCCGGCGACGGCAGCTCCGCGCCCGGCACGGACTCGGCGCTGGCCGCGACCATCTGCAGAATGAACAGCAGCAACGTGAGCGTGAGCAGGACGGTTGTCAGCGCCTGATGCCGGTGCGTGATGTACATCTGGCGGCGCTCGATGGTATGCAGCGGCGCATGACGCGACGTGATGGCGTTCATGATGCCGCGCCACTCGATGACGAGCAGCACCGCCAGCACCCCGGCCGCGATGCCGATGAACGGACGCAACACCGGGTGTCCGTTGCCGATGACGGTCAGCAAGAAGCCGGATCCGGCGCCGATGGTCCAGATACCGAGCACGTGTACGGCCAGGATTGCCCAGAGCGCCACGATGGTGGCGGTCATGAGCCACAGACGCGGGCGGCGCGTGCTCACCTTGGCACCGCCCCACGCACGGTGGATTTTGCGGAACGTGCCGTCGGAGGCGGGAGCTTTCTTCATTTATTGCTGCACGACGGATTCCTCGATGATGTCGCCGTCGATGGTGATGGGACCCAGCAGGTAGAACTCCGGCGAGATGTCCGGCGCGTCGTAGGTGTATTCCAGCTGGTAGGTGCGGCCGGCTTCCCAGCGCTGCGTCCAGGTGATGGCCAGCGTGTCCTCACCCTGCGGCGCCACGGTCGCGGCCGGCACGGGGTTGCGGATCTTGAACGACGACGGCACGTGTTCGGCGACCGCACCCTCGAAGCTGTGCGACGGCGTGAACGACATGCGCATGGTGTATTCGGCCAGCGGGTAGATGCGGGTCACAGCCAGGCGTTTGATGTCCGGCAGCGCGCGGCCGACCACGCTGATGCGCTCGGTCATGGTGCGCTGGCCGTTGGGAGTGTCGGCCGAGATGGTGAAGACGTAGGTGCCGCGCTCGCTGAAGGTCGTTTCGCCGGCATAGTCCGGGATATCGGTCACGGCTTTGTCGCGGCAATCGGGATTGCGGCGGATCTTGCTGTTGGCGGTGGAAAGCAGTTCTTCGCTGCCGCTGGGTGCCGCGACGCGGATGGTCACCGAGGCGTTGCACAGCGTCACGCCGTCGTCGTCCAGCACGCCCACCTGCAACTTGGCGGTTTCTCCCGGCGCGTACACGTCGCTGTCGGGGTTGAAGGCGAGCACGCCCCAGGTGAAGTCCTGCACGAACAGGAGCTTGCTCTGGCTGAGCAGGCCGCCGGCCGCGGCAGAGCGGACTTCCAAGGTATATTTACCGGCTTTGAAATTGCGCGGCGGATCCAGTGTCACGAGCAGCTGGCCGTCCGGGGTGCGGCTTAAGTAATCCGACGGCAGCACCAGCGTCTGCTTGGATCCCACGATGCTGACTTCGATCTGCCGGTCGTTAGCGGCCTCCTGCTTGATGGACTGCGACGGAATGACAACCTCGGGCGCGATGCCGACGTGCTTCCAGAACGGCACGCTCGGGAGCACGTCCGAACCGGTCAGCGTTTCGAGGATGGTGGGAAGTTCTGCCACCGGAGCTGCGGTCGGCGTTGCGGGCACCGCCGCCGGAGCGGCGGACGACGAAACCGCCACGGAGCCGCCCATGCCCATCATTCCTGACGACGTGGCCGTTCCCGTAAACGTATTCAGACGCTCGATGGCGGCGGTGCCCTCTTCCACGGTGATGCCCTCCCACTTCACGCCGTAGAATTCGTCGCTGGGCAGCGTCCACCAGTACCACAACATGCCGCCGCATACGCACAGCAGGATGAGCACCGCATACGTGATAAGCAGGGTCTTGCTCCACAGCGGACGGACGATGGCAATCCAGCGATGCCGGAGCGCCGTCGCGATAACCGCGACGACGATGAGAAGCACCAGCACTTGCATGGCAGCTATGCTAGCAAAATCCGGGCTGCTCCACAGGAGCAAACCGAACATCCGCAAGGCCGGAATTTACAGCATGACTTTCACGTCGCGCGTCTTGCCGTCGAGGAACAACATCGGGGGCTCCTGACCCAGCAACATGGCTACGAACAGGCTGCCCGGAAAGCCCGCCATGTCTTCGCGCACCACGGCCGCGGCTTTGTTGTACTCGAACACCAGCGCGCTGGAACCGCCGCGTCCGGTAATCTCCTGGTTGAGCGCGATATAATCGGGGTCGGCCGACAGACCGTCGACGTGACGCGTTTCTGCCGAGAAGAACTCACCCAGCTGCTTCTGCAGCGCATCGACGGCCGCCAGCTGGTCGTGTGTTGAGGAAGCCCTTCCGGCTGCACCGAACGCCGCGATAAGTTTCTGCGCCGAGGTGGCGTCGGGCTCCAGTCCGCCGGTGGCTTCGTAGAGACCGCGGCCGTGCGCCTCGCCCGCGCTCTTATAATACGTGGCGGCCGACTGCAGCGCGGTCTGCATGGCACCGACGTGACCGGAGACGGCCATGTACGAGGGCACCAGCCAGAGAAGAAGGACGACAAGGATCGCGCCGAGAAGATACACACCGGATTTCATGCCCCGAGCGTACCACGTCCGGGTGCGCGGTTCAGCACATCCGCGTTTACTTCGGAAATGAAATCGCGTACCGTGACCGCCGATGTCTGCACCGAAGCGCCTTGCTCTCCGTTCGTTGTCCGCGACCCTGGCGGTCGTGCTCAGCGGAGTGTTGTCCGTACCCGCATTCGCGGCCCAGGCCGTGAGTTCGTCGGCCGCCTCCGTGGCGTCCAGCGCGCCGGTCATCCCCATTTCGCAACAGAACGACATTCCGGTCGCCAACGACTTCCAGGTCGGACCGACGCGGTTCGTACTGGAAATGGCCCCGGGCGAAGAGCGCACCATTAAAATCGAAATCCTCAGCCGCGGCGGCGAAGAGCACTCTTACTCGCTGTCCGTGGAAGATTTCTCCAGCGATGAAACGGGCAACGACATCGCCATGTACGGCGGCAAGGACGGTCCGTTCTCCTCGCGTGCATGGGTCGTTCCGGGCATCAGCAAGATCAACCTGAAGCACGGCGAGCGCGCCACGCTGCCGGTGACCATCCGCATTCCAGCCAACGCGGCCATCGGCGACCACTACTCCACCGTCCTGTTCCAGCGCGATCCGAACGGCGTGCAGCCGGGCTTCAACATCGTGGCCCGCGTCGGCGTGCTGCTGCTCATTACCGTGAAAGGTCAGGTCATCCGCGAAGGAGGCCTGAAGAGCTTCAGCACCGAATCGCCGTTCTACTGGAAGCTGCCTGCCATGCTGGACCTGCGCTACCAGAACACCGGTACCGTCCACCTGATCCCGACCGGGCGCGTGGAAATCCGCAACATCTTCGGCATTCTGGTCGATGAAATCCCGGTGAAGGACTGGTACGTGCTTCGCAACTCGACCCGCGGCCGCACCATTACCTGGCAGCCGGGCTTCGCTTTGGGCTATTACAAGGCCACGCTGACCGTGAATGCCAGTGCCAACCACGACACCGAGACCCTCTCGACCAGCTTCTGGGTGATTCCGGCCTTGCCGGTGGCCCTGGTGCTGCTGGCGATCTTCATCGTCTCGCTCATCGTGCAGGTGTTCTTCAACCGCTTCGAGATTCGGAAAAAGAAGAGTTAGTCCGGTTATGCCGATCTGCGAATCCCGCTGCACTATAAGGTAAGGTTTACTTAGCTTAATATTCTTGCAACATCACATTTGCAATTTTTGTCTAATTTGTATATAATATGAGTAGCAAGACAAATATTAATCCCCTAATTCCGTATGGACTACACACTCTCCTCCGAGCGCCAGCTCAAGGTTGTGACTATCGGCATCGCAGCCGCGGCCACGATGTATCTGGCCCTCGCGCTGCTCGCCGAACCGGTCAGCGGCTTCCTTGCCCGCGCAGCTTCGGCTACGGGCTCGACGGTCGTCAGCCTCACCGTGGTGAGCACTACGTCCATCAACTGCTCGAACGCAGTCTCCATTACGACTGCCACCGGCGCGACCACCGGCCAGTACCACGGCACCGGCGGAACCTACGCCAAGTGCACCGTCGTGACCTCCAACTCCCAGGGTTACACCCTGCGCTGGGTCATCACGAC
>DAORHV010000106.1:0-4639 GCA_035438175.1 Candidatus Peribacteria bacterium | reverse complement strand
CGGCGCCTGCGGCGTGAACGGCACATCCCAGTTCACCTCGTCGCGCGGCTGCTCGGGAATGGCCGGCTGGGCGGCTGCCGACGAAGACGACGGCCGCGGCTCGGGCTTCGGGACGGTCACTTCTTCGGCTTCGCGGATACGGGCCTGGCGGTCCAGGCGTTCCTGAACCGAACCGGCGCCCTTCCAGGCGGCGATGACTGCGATAACCACGACGATGCCGATGACCAGTTTTCTCTTCATGCAGCCCACTCTACTCCTACCCGGCTGCGGGCACGACTATGGAGGACCATGCAGTAGCCCGCGAGCAGCGTGACCATGAGGAGTCCAAGGGTTTCCTCGGGACCGGTCTTGGTCAGGCGGCGCGGCTTGGAATTGGCGACCGTGGCGACGGTCGTGGCGGCATCCGATGCCATGGCGGCCGACGCCGAGCGGCTGGACGTAGCGGCGGCGATCATGGACGACGGTGCGGACGACATGGCGACGGACGAATTGGCCGTTCCGTCACCGCCCGGGAACTTCAGGTTCGAGAACAATCCGGCCAGGCTGCGGAAGCCGTTGGCGGCCACCGTGGAGATGCCGCCCTGCGGGAACAATGCGGCCTGCAGCGTTCCATTCCATCCGTTGACTTGCGCGGCGTAGGCGAACGCCGAGTAGCCGACCAGTAGCAGCGCCAGGAACGTAATGCGCACGTCGCGGCGGCGGATGACGTGGGCCGAGAAGACGATTGCCAGCACGATGCCGAGGGCGACCAGCGGCAGCGACCACAGCGCGAAGAATCCGACCTGGGCGGTGTGGGCGATTTCGAAGCGGTACGACAACAATTCAAACAGGAGCCACAGCACGGTCATGCCCACCGGAACCCAGTGCAACATGCGGAATTCGTAGTCGGCGCGGTTGGCCTTGAAGAACGACGCAAGCAGCAGCGGATACAACGCCGTCAGCGCGAATGCGATGCACCAATAAAAGATACCGGCCGGGAATGCCGGAAGGAGCGCGCAAACGAAGCCGGTTGCGGCGATGACGATGCCCAAGATGAGCATGAGAGCCGTTTCTGTGTGGTGCTTGAGCGGCACAGGGGTCGGATTCTCCCTGTGGCCTTCCCCTATGTCAAGAGAAGCTAACCGCCTGCTGCAAGACGGGCTTTACCTCGGACTGGCAATGGCGCCTATTTCTTCTTCTTCGGCAGGTACTTGTCGCGGCCGTCCACATGGTGCTTTTTCTCCAGGACCACGTAGTGGCGGTTGCGGAAGGCCATCAGCTGGAACGCGACGTACAGGGCCAGACAGACGAACCACACGATCCACAAGGCGCGCATGGACATGAACTGGATGGTCTCTACGCGGCTGATGGTCAGAACCAGCGCGATGATGCCGAAGGTCATGGCGGCGGCCGACCAGCTGGCCGACAACTTGCGGGTGACCGAGTTCTTCACTTTGGCGCGCCAGTACTTGATGACGAACGACAGCGCGATGAGCAGGACACAGCCGGCCAGGATGATTTGCACTTTGGTATCGCCGTAATGCCATCCGCCCGGATTGGGCCAAACCAAGTTGATGAGGAGCTGCTTCATAAGAGGAGGAGAAGGAGCCAACGATAGGACGAACTCGGCTGGTTGTCTACGCCTGGGTCACGGGCTTGGACTTGTGCTTGTGGTTATGCTGCTGGGGCTGCTGCGGCTTCTTGGGCTGGTGCTGCAGATGCGCGGTACGCTTGAGCAGGTCGTGCACGTCGCGCTCCAGTATGCGCTGGCGGTTGGTGGCGGACGGACGGATGAGCAGGTACAGGAGGAAGCCGACCACCGGCAGCACGGCGACCAGGATGATGACGGCGATCTGGTACACGAACGAGTGCGTGCGCAGCAGGATGTCGCGGGTGGCGTAGAGCACCAGGTACACCAGCAGCACGCCGACGGCGATCATGCACAGCTGCATGGCGACGAGCGGCGGGTTTGCGGCAAAGAGCTGGGAAAAACCTTCGAAACTCGGAAACGACAATTGCACGGGAAATGCGGGGAAAACTTACAAATGCGGATACTTCCGTCGATGGACGACAACGTATACCACCGTGGCCAGCAGCGCAAGAATCGCGAGCACCTGACTGAAGCGCAATTGGAACTCTCCGAATGAAATCCAGTTGCGTCCGATGACGTATGCCAGCGTGAGCAGGGCGACCAGCGTTCCGTAGATGGCGTTGGCACGCTCGCTCAACTTCAGCTCGATTGCGGCCAGCACGCCCAGGCTCGCGAACAAGCAGGCCAGGAAGATGAAGTCGGTGAACTTGGCGAACACCGGGATGCCGAAATCACCGCGCAGGAATTCAAACAGAAACACCGCGATGCCCGAGGCCACGATGCCGAACAGCGTCTCCGAACCGGCGCGCTTGGCGTTCTTGCGGATGATGAGCAGCAGGAACGTGAGTACGAAGTAAAAGAGCGCGTAGTACAGCTGCACCGGATGAATTGGTACTGCGTAGCGGACGTTGAAGGTATCGATAATCACGCCCCACGGCATGTTGGTGGGCTTTCCGTAAGCCTGGGCGCCGGCGAACATGCCGACCCAGTCGAACGCGAGACCCAGCGTCATGGCCGGCAACAGCACGTCCAGCCACTGCAGGAACGTGGCACGCTGGTTGCGAGTGGTGATGAACAGCACGATGGCCACGCCGACCGCCGCTCCGATGAAGCTGAATTGACCGTCCCAGAAAATAATCAGACGGACCGGCTGCTTCAGGTACGACTGGTAGCTGGAGATGACGGCCAGCAAACGTCCGCCGCCCAGGAACGCCAGCGCGTACCATTTCGCGTTGTCCTTCACGCCCTGCAGACTCAGGTTCGCCGCAGCGGCAAGCCGGAAGAAGAACTCGCTGCTGATCCACACTCCGATGAGCAGGAACAGCAAACGCATCCAGATGATGGCGGGGCCGATCTCGAATGCCTCGAACATGCGGAGCGAAGGATACGCCCGGAGCGGGCGGCGGGGAAGATGACCCGTCGGGCTCCCCTGCTCCGCGTACAAAAAAGACCCCGCACGGCGCCGGAGTCTTTGGCTACGAAATGATTATCCGATCGAGCTCTCGAGCTTGCGCGTCTTCACGTCGGAAAGCGTTTTGGCGATGAAGTCGGCCTTGGAGACGACCGCCTGCTGCTTGCTCTTGGTGTTGCGCACGGCGACGGTCTTGTCGGCGACTTCCTTATCGCCAAGCACGAGCACGTACGGGATTTTCTGCTTCTCGCTCTCGCGCACGCGCTTGCCGAGCGAATCCTCCACGCCCATGTACTGGGTGCGCATGCCGAGGCCGTTCAGTTCGGTTTCCAGCGCGCGGGCATACTCTTCGTGGGTGCCGGCCACCGGCACGATGGCGATCTGGACCGGGGCGACCCACAGCGGGAAGAGGCCGGCGTGGTGCTCAATGAAGATGGACAGGAAGCGCTCCAGCGAGCCCATGATGGCGGCGTGGATCATGACGATGCGCTCCTTGGCGCCGGTCTCGTTAATGCAGAACAGATCGAAACGTTCGGGCATGTTGATGTCCAGCTGGATGGTCGCCACCTGCCAGTCGCGGCCGATGGAATCTTTGGCGATGAAGTCGACCTTCGGTCCGTAGAACGCCGCCTCACCCGGGGCCTCGAAGAAGTCGGCGTTGCGCTCGACGGCGATTTCTTTCAGTTCGGCCTCGGCCTTCTTCCACATGTCGGGCGTGCCCAAGTACTTCTCGAACGCGTTGGGGTCATGCATGGACAAACGCACGCGCAGTTTGCCGAAACCCACGGTGGGGTAGAAGGTGTCAACGATCTCCCAGATCTTCAGGATTTCCTCCTTGGCCTGGCTGGGACGGCAGAACACGTGGGCGTCGTCCTGGGTGAACGCGCGCACGCGGGAGAGACCGTGCAGCTCGCCGGTCTGCTCGTCGCGGTAGCAAGTGGTGGTCTCGGCGTAGCGCTGGGGCATGTCGCGGTAGCTGCGGTTCTGGCAGGCGAAAATCTGGGTGTGGTGCGGGCAGTTCATCGGCTTCATGCAGAACTCGTGGCCCTCGCGGGTATTAATGCGGAACAGCTCGTCCTGGAACTTCTGCCAGTGACCGCTGGTCTCGTACAGATCCTTCTTGGTGATGTGCGGGATGGTCACGCGCTGGTAGCCCTTGGCCTGGCGCAGTTCCCAGACGTAGCCGTCCAGCAGGTTCCGGAGCAGCGTGCCGCGCGGAGTCCACAGGGGCAGACCGGGGCCGACCAGTTCGCTGAAGGTGAACAGGTCGAGTTCCTTGCCGAGCTTGCGGTGGTCGCGCTTGCGGGCCTCCTCCAGCATGGTCAGGTGGGCGTCGAGTTCGGCTTTGCTGGCGAACGCCGCCACGTACACGCGGGTCAGCTGCTCGCGCTTCTCGTCGCCGCGCCAGTACGCGCCGGCCACGGTCATGATCTTGAACGCGTCGGCCGGAATGTCCTTTAAGTTCTCCACGTGTCCGCCGCGGCACAGGTCCACGAACGTCTCGTTGCCCTTGGCATCCACGTTGGCGTAGTGGGTCACCTCTTTGGCACCGTCGTTCTTCTCCAGATCCTCGATGAGCTCCACCTTGAATTTCTGGTTGCGCGCGGCCCAGAATTTCTTGGCCTCTGCCGTCGGCAGCGTGTCACTGCGGAAGGTCT
>DAORHV010000105.1:0-4651 GCA_035438175.1 Candidatus Peribacteria bacterium | reverse complement strand
GCTGCGATTATCCGCCGTTAATGCAGCAGGCCTGCACGGCGGTGCAGGCGGGCCAGTCGGCCGGCATCGTGCTCGGCGGCAGCGGCAACGGCGAAGCCATGGTCGCCAACAAGGTGCCGGGCATCCGCTGCGCACGGTGCGTAAGCCTGTGGGACGCCGAAATGGGCCGCAAGCACAACAACGCCCAGGTCATGAGTCTCGGCGGCCGCGTCACCGAACCGAAGCTCGCCTGCGAGATGGTGGACCTGTTCCTGGCCACCGAGTTCGAAGGCGGACGCCATCAGAAACGCCGTGAGCAGTTTCCCGATTATCAAGCCTAACCATGGCACTCAAACTCATCATTGCCCCATCTATTCTCGCCGCCGACTTCGGCAAGCTGCAGGCCGAACTGGATTCCATCGCATCGGCCGACTGGGTGCAAATCGACGTCATGGACGGACACTTCGTCCCGAACCTCAGCTTCGGCGCTCCGGTGCTGAAGTGCCTGAAGACCAAGCTGCTCATCGACGTGCACCTCATGGTCAGCAACCCGGCCGACCGCGTGGATGAATTCGTGAAAGCGGGCGCCAACAACATTACGTTCCACGCCGAGGCGGTGAAAACTACGGAAGACCGCCGAGCCCTGATCCAAGCCATTCATGCCACCGGCTGCACCGCCGGAATCGCCTTGAATCCCGCCACGCCGGTATCCGAGCTGGACGACGTGATCAACGACGTCGACATGGTGCTGATCATGTCCGTGAATCCGGGTTTCGGCGGACAGAAATTCATCGCCGAGGTCCTGGCCAAAGCCAAGATGTTGCGCGCGAAATACCCCAACCTCATGCTGCAGATCGACGGCGGCATCGACGCCGCCACCGCCAAGCTCGCTCGCGATGCGGGTATCAACAACATCGTCGCCGGCAGTTCGGTGTTCCGCGAGGCCGGCCGCAGCAAGGCCATCGCCGCGCTGCGCGCCTAATTGCGCCGGGGGAGTGTATTGGCGTACTCTGCGCGGCATGCAGCGCACGCTCACCCTCTCCGTCATTTCCCTCTCCGTCCTCATGTTCTCGTCCTGCGGCGGCCCCAAGCCCCTGACGCTCTCTTCGCCGGACGGCGGCAAGCACGTCGTCCTGCAGGTGGATATCGCCGATACCCCCCAGGCCCGCAGCGAAGGTCTGAAATACATCACGCAGATGCCGGAGGACCGGGGCATGCTCTTCGTCTTCCCGCAGGAACAGCTGCTCGCGTTCTGGATGCAGGACACCAAAATCCCGCTCGACATCGTATTCTTCGACGCCGAAGGACGCTTCATCAGCGGCGCCGAAATGCGCCCCTGCACGCAGGATCCGTGTCCGCGTTACACCGCCGCCGAACCCGGAATGTACGCGCTGGAGGCCAACAGCGGCTTCCGCGTGAAGAACGGCATCGGCATGGGTTGGACGCTGAACGTTGAGGAGATCAAGAAGATCTCCAACCCCAGCTGAAGTCCTACAGACCGAGGTGCTTCTTCAGGTTCTTTTCGATGCGTCCGGCCACGTCCGGGTCCTTGGGGAACACGAACGGCAGACCCGTCATCCTCTGGTACAGATCGATGTACTTTCCGGCCAGCATGGCGCGCACGTCATCGGTGATTTCCGGCTTGGGCTTGCCGTAATCAAAGCCCTGGCCCTTCAGCCACAGACGGAAGAATTCCTTATCCAGGCTCTCGGGCTCCTGCGCCTTGGCGAAGCGCTCCTCGTAGCTGGAAGCGACCCAGTAGCGCGACGAGTCCGGCGTGTGGACTTCGTCGGCCAGCGTGATCACGCCGTTTTCGTCGATGCCCATTTCGTACTTGGTATCGACCAGAATCAATCCGCGCGTGGCGGCGATTTCCTGGCCGCGCTTGAATACCGCCAGCGCCTTGTCATGGATTTCTTCCCACTGCTTCTTGGTCGTGAGCTTGCGCTCCAGAATACCGGCCGGATCGATGAGCTCGTCGGTCTCGCCCTTGGTCGTCGGCGTGATGATCGGCGTGTCGAACTTCTGGCTCTTTACCATACCGTCGGGCAGCTTGTTGCCGCAGAAATTGCGCACGCCCTTGCTGTAGTTCACCCAGGCCGAAGTGCCGGTGGAGCCGGTCAGGTAGGCGCGGACGACGATTTCGACTTTCAGCATGGTGAGCTTTTTCACCACCGCGGCGTTTTCATCGGGCACCGCGATCACGTGCGTCGGCATGATGTCCTTGATCTGCTCGAACCACCAAGCGCTGAGCTGGTTGAGCGTCTGGCCCTTCAGCGGGATGGCGCACCAGTTCACGTCGAACGCCGACTGGCGGTCGGTGGCGATGAGCACGCTCTGCTTGCCCTGGTCGTACACGTCGCGAACTTTGCCGGTGTACTTGGGTCCCAGGAACGTGAAGTCGGTCGAGTCGAGCGTGGTCGACAGGAACGGAGCGATCTTTTTCGTGTCGACGGGGGTGGTGGCGGGTGACATGTCCGGAGCATAGCAAAACCCGAGCCGCCGTACACAACCAGTCGGCCGGACTTAGTAGTTGTCGTTGGCGGTAATGACCACCGTGGCGCGGTACACGCCCGACGGCTGTGCCGACGTGGAGCCGATGTAGGCCTTGAACTGGATCAATTCGGTGTCGCCGGTCGTTTCAGTGGTGCGCTTCACCAAGCTCACCTGGGCGCCGGTGCCCACGTTCAGCCAGGCTTCGCTGGCGCCGTCGGTGCCCCAGTTCTTGCCGGCACCGCTGGTGGTGGTGGAGGCCGATTTCACGCGTGCCGCCCAGCGGGACGTGGTGGCGGGGTTGGCTGTATTCGGAGCGGCGAAGGTCTCCGGCGTACCTGCGGTGGCGGGTTTGTAGGCCAGGATGCGGTCGGGCTGGCCGCCGGTCACGTTCATGCTGTTGAGGTGTCCGGTGCCGTAGCCGCCGGAACCCGTCGAGATCAGCCAGCGCAGCGTGTAGCCCTGGGAGTTCGTGGTGATTACGGTGCACTTGGCGTAGGTTCCTCCTGTGCCGTGGTACTGGCCGGTCGTCGCTCCGGTCGCCGTGGTAATGGAAACGGCGGTCGAGCAGCTGATGGACGTGGTACTGACGACGGTCAGGCTCACCACCGTCGAACCGGTGGCGGATGAAGCACGCGCCAAGAAGCCGCTGACCGGCTCGGCCAAGAGCGCCAACGCCAGGTACAAGCACGCAGCGGTCGCGATGCCGATCGTAAAGACTCTCAGCTGTCGTTCGGCGGGAAGTGTGTAGGTGTGCATGAGTGTTTGTATGGGTCTTTTCGTCTTTGCATATAGTATATCCTATTTTGTCATTTTTGTGAAGAGAAAGATTGGCATCTTTTCCAGGCCAGGATTCAAAATCCTGCGTTGTAAAAAACCCCTCGCGGGAAGGGGTTTTTCAGAGGCGTTTTTGTGGTCCGCTCTACGGGTTGTCGTTGGCGGTGATGAAGACCGTGGCGCGGTAGGTTCCGGACGGCTGGGCCGAGGTGGAACCGATGTAGGCTTTGAACTGGATCAGCTCGATGTCACCCGGAGCGGTCGTGACGGACGTGCGCTTCACCAGGCTCACCTGGGCACCGGTGCCCACGTTCAGCCACGTCTCGGACGAGTTATCCGTGCCCCAGTTCTTGCCGGCTCCGCCGGCGGTGGTGCTGGACGATTTGATGCGGGCCGCCCATCGGGACGTGGTGGCGGGGTTGGCGGCGTTCGGAGCGGCGAAGGTCTCGGGCGTACCGGCCGAAGCGACTTTGTACGCAAGGATGCGGTCGGGCTGGCCGCCGGTCACGTTCATGCTGTTCAGGTGTCCGGTGCCGTAGCCGCCGGAACCGGTCGTAATGAGCCAGCGCAGGGTGTAACCCTGGGAGTTGCTCGTGACAACCAGGCAGCGGGCGTACGTTCCGCCGGTGCCGTGGTACTGGCCGGTCGTCGCTCCGGTTGCGGTCGTAATGGAGACCGAGTTGGAGCACGAAATGGAGGTGGTACCCACCATGGTCAGGCTGACGACCGTCGATCCGGTAGCCGACGATGCCCTCGCAAGGAAACCGTTGACCGGCTCTGCCAGCAACGCGAGAGCGAGGTACAACGACACCGCGACGGTGACGCCGACAGTCAGCACTTTCCACTGACGGTCGGTCGTAAGGGTGTGAGCTTGGACCATGGGAGATGAGGATGTTTATGAAACTAGATATATTATACATTATTTGATCATTTTAAGCAAATATGTTCCGCACCATCTGGCTTGGGCCGGGGCAAAACCATTCCGGATACAAAAAACCCCTCCGCCAGGAGGGGTTTTGGAATGCGTCGTTGGACTGGACGACTAGTAGTTGTCGTTGGCAGTGATCAAGACCGTGGCGCGGTAGACACCCGACGGCTGGGCCGAGGTGGAACCGATGTAGGCCTTGAACTGGATGTACTCGATGTCGCCGGTCGTCTCGGTCGTGTTCTTGACCAAGCTCACCTGGGCGCCGGTACCGACGTTCAGCCAGGTCTCGGACGCACCGTCCGTGCCCCAGTTCTTGCCTGCGCCACCAGCGGTGGTGGAGGCCGACTTCACGCGGGCTGCCCAGCGGGACGTGGTGGCGGGGTTGGCGGCGTTCGGAGCGGCAAAGGTCTCCGGAGTGCCTGCGCTATCGAGCTTGTAGGCCAGGATTTTATCGGGCTGACCGCCGGTCACGTT
>DAORHV010000104.1:0-4657 GCA_035438175.1 Candidatus Peribacteria bacterium | reverse complement strand
AGCTTTCGGATACAAAGAGATCCTCTTGCATCAGCGCAGAGTCCGTCTTTCTGTATACAAAATTTGTTCTTTATTTGGCGGCAGCCCACACGCGCTCCAGACTCGCCTGCATATCGGCGGCCTGGCGGGTGAACGAAAAGCGTTTGTGCGCCTCGGCTCCCGCGGCTTCGGCCAGGCGCAAGCGCAGTCCGGCATCCAGCAGGACGTGGTTCACGGTCGTGGCGCATGCCTCCGCGTCGCCGGTCGGAAAAAGCATGCCGGTGCGGCGGTTGTCGATCAGGCTGCGCAGCCCGTCGCAGTCGCTAGCGACCACGCACGCGCCGCACGCCATGGCCTCGGCGGCGATGAGCCCGAATCCCTCGATGAGCGACGGCACCACCACCACGTCGGCATCCTGCAGCTCGCGGATGAGGAACGGCTCGTGGACACGGCCGAGGAACTCGCAGCAGGAATCCAAGCCCTGCTGGCGGACGACGTCACGCAGCTTGTGACCGATGAGATTCTGGCCGATCAGGCGGAAGCGTACGCCGGGTACCGCCTTGCGGATGGCGCCCATGGCCCGCACGAACACCCAAATCCCCTTTCTCGGCTCCAGGCGGCCGGCGAACAGCACCGTTTTGCCGTTTTTGACTACGGCCGGATCGGAAGTGAACTTCTGCAGATCCACCGCGTTTTCGATCACCGACACTTTGGCGGCCGGAACACCGTAGACTTCGATGAGCACCCGGCGGGTGTCGGCGGATACGCAGGTGATGTGGTCGGCGTAGCCGTACGTGCGCTTCTCCAGCGCGGCCATCAGACGCTTCCAGGCCACGGCCAGCGGCGATCCGCGGTACACCGACGCGGCTTCCTGGGCATACGAATGGTGAGCGGTCACGACCAATGGCACCGAAGGCTTCCGGAGTAACCACACTCCGCCGGAACCGGCGTGCACATGGAGTACGTCGATCCGCCGCTTCTTTATCATGCCGGGCAATGTCCAGAACAGGGACAGCGAAAACATCGGGCAGCCGCCCTTCTTCTTCCAGCGCCAGCGTGCCAGCCGGGAAACCGTTTCCGTAGCGCCGTGGCTGGGCGAAAACACCAGGTACTCGTTGGCTGTGAAATTTTTACGCAAATGACGCTCCAATTGCTCCGCAACGATGCCCAAACCCCCGATGGCGGGTACGTAGTCGTAAGTGAGGATTCCGATGCGCATGGGTGGTCGCCGAACAGTAGCAGACACCGGGCTTTTGGCTCAAATCTGCGCCGTATGGAAAGTATAGTTGACAATTTCCGCCAATCCCCTAGCCTATCCGACTTTGCGACTCACGTTGCTGCGCGCCGGCCTCCCCGTCTTGCTGCTGTGCTGGCTGCTGCCCGCCGCAATGGCCATGGACGATATACCGCAGTCCGATGCTCTGTGGGCGGCCCAGCCGGGCGACATGGTCGTGGTCGATACCAGCGTGAGCATCGTCTATCTGGTGCACCCCGACGGCCAGTACATGGCCATGAACGGACTGACCGGCCAGCGCCGGGTTGTCGCCTACGACGGACTTGTCTACAACGCCGCCACTCCCACGCGCGAGTGGGAACTTCGCGGCGTCGAAAAGAAAGGACGGTCGGTGACCTTCGGTAACGGCCGGTTCGGCCGCCTGTATTGGCCGGGGCACGATGATCCGCGACGCGGCGACGAAGGCACCGCCTATGGAATACACAGCCATCTGAGCTTCGCCAAAATGCTGCAGGACAAAGCCGAACGCACGGCCTGGGACCGCGACGGCACCGGCCACCGCAGCATGGGCTGCGTCCTGGTCAGCGAAGAGGACCTGACGCGCATCGAGGAAAGCCTGGCCGCCAACGGTGGCGTGATGCGCGTTTCCACGCGCGACAGCGTTGATCCGGTTGCGCTGGGTACACCGCAGGTTGCCGCCGCCGACGAAACCGTCATGCCGTCGTGGCTGGGGGGTGCGTTGCAATAGCCGAACCGAATCGGCGTGACCCGGCGGACGATGTCCATTAGTATTTCGGCTGCACGGAGAGGTGGCCGAGTGGCTGAAGGCACCACACTGCTAACGTGGCAGGCCCTTAAAAGCCTCGAGGGTTCGAATCCCTCCCTCTCCGCCAGTACAATCACGGCATCGAACGGGAATCTGCGGCCGTTTCAAGGTATGCGGCATTCGCGGGCTAGGCCGCAGGAGCGATTTCTGGTACAATGATTCGATATTTCTTCACACACATACACATGACCCCCGCAATTCTCGCTCAGGCCGGACTCGACACCGCATCCCTCCAGTCGCTGCTGTTCGGTGATATCGACGGTTACTCGCTGTCGTCCCGCGGCCGCGAGCGCGCCGGCGTACACACCGAGAACATGACCTACGGCGAGGTGACCCCCGAAGTCATGGAATTGCTGATGACCGCCGCCAACGCCAAGGCCGGCGAGAACTTCTACGACTTGGGCGCCGGGACCGGCAAGGGAGTCCTGTATTCCTCGCTGATGTCCGACCTCGGCCGCTGCATCGGCATCGAGCTGCTGCCCGAGTTGCACGAGGCTTCCAAGTTGGCCCAGAGCCGCTACAACGAGCACTTGCTGCCCAAGCTGCCGGAACACAAGAAAACTCAGAAGACCGACTTCCTGTGCGGAGACATGCTGGAGATCGACTTCTCCGACGCCGATATCATCTTCACGCACTGCACCTGCTTCTCGGCTCCGCTGATGGACGCCATCACCGAGAAGTTCAACAAGCTCAAGAAGGGCGCCCGCGTCATCACG
Organism: Candidatus Peribacteria bacterium; assembly: GCA_035438175.1. Classification (GTDB taxonomy): domain Bacteria; phylum Patescibacteriota; class Gracilibacteria; order Peribacterales; family Peribacteraceae; genus DAORHV01. Next base: position 1,902 of record DAORHV010000104.1, on the reverse strand, counting down.
GTCTCCAAGGGCCTGACGTCCCCGCACTACGTCGCCACCGTCACGCACACCGTGCAGATGGCCTGGGGTACGGCCACCGCCTACCTGTACGAGAAGGTCTCCTAACCCGCTTCAGAAAAAACCCCGGTGCGCCGTTCGGCGACCGGGGGTTTTTTTATTCGCTTATCCGTGGACCAGCTTGTTGCGGATGACTTTGCAGATCTCGAATCCGATGAATCCGGCGAACGTGGTGCCGAGGATCAGGCCCCATCCCTCGGCAGGCATCGGCAGGACGTTGAAAAGCGTTCCGAGCGGCGAATACAACAGGATGAGATGCAGACCCAGCGACAGTCCGATGGCACCGAGGAGCCACGGGTTGCCGAACGGCGAAGCGTGGAACACCGTGCCCTTCATGCGGGTGGAGAGCGCCAGGAAACACTGGAACACGATGGTCGTGGTCAGCGCCCCGGTACGCGCCAGCATCAGGTTGCTGCCCAGGTGGAACTCGAGCCACCAGAACACCCACAACGACAAGCCCGCATTGAAGAGTCCGGCTACAAACAGCAGCGAAATCTCTCCCGTCAGCACGTTCTCGCCTTTCTTGCGCGGCGGACGCGACATGATGTTCGGCTCGGCCTTCTCGGCGGCCAGCGCCAGCGCCGGGAAGCTGTCGGTGACCAGGTTTACCCACAGAATGTGGAGCGGCAGCAACGGCAGCGGGAAGTTGATGAGCATCGCGGTGGCGATGAGCAGCACCTCGCCCACGTTCGACCTGAGCAGGAAGATGATGAACTTACGGATGTTGTCGTAGATGCGGCGGCCTTCGCCGATGGCGGCGACGATGGTCGCGTAGTTGTCGTCGGTCAGCACCATGGCGCCCGACTCTCGCGCCACATCGGTGCCGCGCAGGCCCATGGCGATGCCGACGTGCGAACGCTTCAGCGCAGGCGCGTCGTTCACGCCGTCGCCGCTCATGGCCACGATCTGGCCGAGCGACTGGAATGCCTCCAGGATTTTCACTTTATGCACCGGCTGCACTCGGGCGAATACCGACACGGTCTTCAGCGCGTGCTGCAACTGCTGCAGATCCATTTCCTCCAGTTGCTTGCCGTCGATGACGCCGCTGGTTTCCAGCCCGACTTGCTGCGCGATATGACCGGCGGTGACGGGGTTGTCGCCGGTAATCATGACCGTGCGGATGCCGGCCTTCTTGGCCATGCCGATGGCCTCGCGAACGCCCTTGCGTGGCGGGTCGACCATTGCGATGAGACCGACCAGTTGCAGGCCCGAGCCCGTGTCTGCTGCCATGGCCAGCACGCGCAGACCCTGCTTCGCCATGGCTTCGTTCTGGGCCATGACGGCCTTGGTGTCGGCACCTTTGACGAGTTCCACGACCATTTCGACCGCACCTTTGCAGTACTTCACGGTTTTTCCTTCGTACTCGTGCGACGTGATCATGTACTTGTTCTCCGATGTGAACGGCACGTCTTCTTCGGCGATGGGCAGGCGCTTCACGCCTTTCTCTTCGGCGTGGACCAGCAGCGCGATTTCGGTCGGGTCGCCGATGTTCGGCAATTCGGCGCGGTTGCACGACGCACCCACGCGCGCGAGCAACGCTTCATCGCCCCCCTGAGGCACCCAGCTGCCGACCACTTTCATCTGGTTCTCGGTCATGGTGCCGGTCTTGTCGGCGCAGATGACCGTGATGTTGCCGAGCGTCTCGATGGCGTCCAGGCGGCGGATGAGCGCGTTTTTTTTGATCATGCGCTGCACGCCGATAGCCAGACAGATGGTGACGATTGCCGGCAGCCCCTCCGGCACGGCGGCCACCGCCAAGCTGACGGCGGTGAAGAAGATATCGATGGCCTTCATGCCCTTTGCCAATCCCAGGAAGAAAATGGCCAGACACAATCCGAGCACGAT
>DAORHV010000103.1:0-4664 GCA_035438175.1 Candidatus Peribacteria bacterium | reverse complement strand
TTTTCAGCGTGTCGAACGACGTCGCCTGCTGGGCGAGGCGCGTGCGCTCCCGCAGGGGGTTCGACGGGACCCGGTAGACGTTGACGAACGTGGGCCGCGACGGCGCGCGGCGCTGCAGGGCGGTGTAGCCCGGCGGCGTTCCGGGGAGCTTGCTGACGAAGCCGCTGTCGAACGCCACCAGGTGGTCCGCTCCCGAGACGGACAATTTGAACAGCGACGTGCCGCGGAAACCCGCAACGTTGCTGGTGCTGATCTCAACCGGCACTTCTTCGCGTTCGTAACGGCCCATGTACGAGTCGAACGGCTGGATGCTGAACGACGAGTTCACGATGTCGTTGCGCGGACCGAAAATATCCGGCACGCGTCCGGATTCGAAATTCCCCAGCTCGGGGCCGCGTTCGCGGTCTTCGCGCCGGCGCCTCACTTCCGGGTCGCTGCGCTCCAGCAGTCCGCGGTGGATGGCGTTGAACGCGTTGCGTTCGGCTTCCGGAATGGCCGCATCGGTGAACCAGTTGGGGTTCAAGTAGCCGTTGCGCTGCCCCGGCTTGTACTCCGAGAAGGACCACTCTCCGTCGAACCCGCACGTGAACGTGCCGTCCAGCGTGGCCGTTTTCACGTTGTACATCTTGAAGAAATCGTTGGCGCCCGTCTCGGTGACGGTGACGCCGTTCTGTCCGTTCTGGGCCAGCAGGAATTCGCGGCCCTGCTTGCGGAATTTCTCGGTCGTATTTTCAAAATCCACGCCCAGATCGATGGGGCCGCCACGTCGCCCGCCCCTCGGAATCGTCAGGACCCGTCCGCCCGGCATGGGCCCGCCGTCTTCGTCGGGAATTCCGCCGCGGCGGAGCATGCGCACGTCCACCGAACGGGGCGGCACCGCGCGTACCTGCGCCAAGAGGTCGGAATCGCGGTTGCTTTGCTGGCGGTCCACCGCCAGTTTCACGGCGTCCTGGTCGCGGCCTTCCACCAGCGCCAGTTCGAACGGCGTCAGCTGGTTGCGCTTCTTCAGGCCTTCGATCGCTTCGGTGACGCGTTTGCCCAGATCGGCGTCCATCTTGGCCAGATCCGGCCCGTATTTTTCGCGCAGCTTCAGGTAGATGCGGTCGCTCTCCTGCTGGCGCCCGTCGTTGCGCGCGACCGTGGCGTCGAACACGGTCAGCGACGCTTCCAGGTTGAACAGGATCTGCTGGTACCCGGTGATCGTCTCCTGCTCGCTCCGGATGCTGGCGCGTGCCGACTCGATGTTCCGCGCCAATTGCTTCACAACCTGCTCATCTGCATCGTTGCGCGTTTCGTTGGCCAGGTTTTTGGTTTCATTTTCGATGAACGTGTTCAGCTCGGCGATTTTTTTCTGCGGCCCGGTGATGCGGTCCAGCACGAACTCGTATTTGCGGCGGACGACGTCTTCCGGCCGGCCGAGCAGGTAGGCGTGCGTGACGGTCTCGGCTTGCTGGGGAGTGGGCCTGACGGGAAGGACACCGGTGCCGAGCTGGATGGTGAGCTGCTTGGCGTCCACCGGCGGCCTGAACGGGAAGCCGGCGGCTTCGCAGATGGCGGGGTTCAGCTTGTTCACCAGCGCCACGCGCGATGCGACCGTGCGCAGCGTGTCCTCGCCGTAGACTTCCCGGGCCGTGCGGGCGTATTCGGCCAGCAACTTGGGCTCGCTGCCGGTGCCTTCGGCCAGTTTGTTGATGATCTGTTCGGCGGTGGTCTTGGGTACGTCGGCGCCCGGCGCGGGTTGTTCGCCGCGCAGCTGCGAGTATTCGGTGCGGTACAGCGGCAGCATTTCGCGGATGCGCACCATGCGCGACGTCAGTCTCTCGCCGGTCTTGTCGTTCACGGTACTGGGGTTCGGGTGCGATTCCAGGAACGACAATTCTTCTTCGTTCACGTCGATGAGCGTTTCGTACGTCATCACCACGGCCGTCACGTCGGTGGACCTGTTGCTGCGCAGATTGGACCGCGCCGTATTCATGGCGACCCACGCGGCATCGGAACGGTCACACAGCCGCTGGATGGTCGGCTGGTCCTTGGGCAGCGACTCCAGCACTTTGCGGCGTTCGGCCCGGTAAACCGGCAACACGCCTTCCAGCGCTTCGCGGCGCTGCTGCACGGTGCCCCACAAATCGAAACGCCAGCCGGCCGGCTGCACACCGCCGCGCAGATACGCCAGCTCGGCTTCGTTGGAGCGGATGACTTCGTCGATGGCGTCGACGTGGGCGATGCCGCCGGTCTTGCGGGCTTCCACCAGCCGGACGTTGTAGGCTTCGTCGGAACGGCGGCGCAACGCGGCCGCATCTGCCGGGCCTGCCGCGTACCGGCGCACGTCGCGGATTTCTTCGGTCTGCAGCGACTGCAGGAAGCGGTCGATGGACGCGCTGAATTCGGGGATGCCGGACTCCAGGTTCTCGACGGTGACGGCGACCAGCTTCTGCGCCAGGCCGTCTTCCACGTCGTTGCATGCTTTTTCCAGCGCCGGCCAGTTCGGGTTGCGCATGTCCTTGCCGATTTCAACTTTCAGGCGCAACGAACGGATGCGACCCTGCACATCGTTCACGCGGTTGATGTACGTCTTCGTGCGTTCGGCGACCTGCTCGGCCGTGGCCTTGTCCGTACCTTCGACCTTGCCGTCGTTTTGACGGTCGAACGTGTCGATCCGCAGCTGTTGCTGCTGGATCTTGCTTTCGTTCGATGCCGATTCTGGTCCGGCGGGACTCATGCTGCGTCGAAGAAGTGATCCAGTTGCTGGGATTCGTCTGTTTTTTCAAACGGTTCTTCGGCCTTGCTCAGCGTGGCTCCGGCTTTGGCGAAGAACGCATCCAAATCGGCGAAGAACTGCTTGTCGTTCCGTTCGGCCGCACTGCGGATGCTGAACTCGGCCGCTTTCTGAAGCACCGCGGCTTCGCCTGCCAGCAACGCGGCGAGCTCGGCCTGCTTCGCGGGCGTCATGCCGGGCAGCGCCTTCAACAACGCCTCGCGCTGACCGCGCCGCAGCAGCCGCGAATGTTCGACCAGGAATATGAGTGTTGGTTTTTGTGCCGGCATAATCTTCTGATTATAGCATGAAAACGCATTTTTCAGAAGCGGGTATTGCTCATCGGACAGCGAAAATCCGCGTATCATCCCCGACTTGACGAAATGCGCCGAAAATTGGCATGTTTTTCTGCCCTGTTTTTCCTCCGGAACCGCCTCGTCCAGCCGTGTTCTGTCCGGCGACCTTTGCACGTGCAGTCTGAGCCAAAATCTGGTATACTGAAAAGATTTCCTCTGCCTTTCCATTAATGCACCTCGAACTTTTCCTCTCGAAACTGGCCGGCATGACGCGCTTCCCCGACAAGGTCCTGGCGGATGCCGCGGCTGCCGGACGGAAGATCGACGACACCCGCCGGGGCGTGCTGATGACGGCGCTCGAAAAAGAATACGCGGGCTACGTGGCCGCCGACGACGCGCGCAAGCAGCGGCAAATCGAGATGACCGCCGAAGTCGTCGCGTTCAAGAAAGAAAATCTTCCGAAATTGCAGAAAGCGGCCGAGGCGGCCGAACATGAAACGACCGACCAATCGTTCGACCAGCTGTTCGCTGAAGCTGCGGGCTGATAAGCCAAGACGCCTTCAGGCCAACAACAAACATCCACATGCACTTCCGCCCGACTTCCGCCGCCGACAACCAAGAGCAACGCCTGCTGTTCCAGCAGAGCGGCCCCGAAACGCGCGGCCCGAACAACCCCGAAGTACGGCCCGAGGAGCGCCAGCCGGATACGAGCAGCCGCGCGGTGGTGGAGACGCTGCAGAAAGAAACCAAGGATCTCACCGACCGTATGGCGACCGTGCGCGGGTTCATTAAGGACGCGCAACTGCAGGGCCGCCTGGACCAAGACGTCGACGCCATCCAGAAGCGGATGGACGAACTGCTGAAGAACCAGGGCGATGAAAACGCGAAGCTGGATGCCAATGTGAAAGTCCACGTGGACAACGTCTATGCCGCCATCCGCGTCGCTCAGGAATCGTTGGGCGCAGCCGAGCAGCAGAAAGCCTATGAAGAAAAAATCGAACGGACGCTGCCCAAGGCACGCGCCATGGAGGAAGCACTGTTCAGCCCCGATGCCAATTATCAGGAACCGCTGAAAGAGCTGAACGCCGCTCTGGCCGAGATCTTCGGTGCGCTGCCGCCGGGCGTGACCGTCGCGCAGGCGTACCGGCGCTTGGGATTGCAGGAGGCGACCGCGACGAACGACGACCATCCGGACGGTTTCCAGATCGGCCTCACCGACACCGGCGTCACGATTACGGACCTGCACCCCATCCGCGTAAAGGAGCGCCAGGACCGCTACGAGACAGCCATGGACGCGCTGGATGCCGCCCTCACCACGCCGCAGGACCCGCTGATGCCGCTGACCGAAATCGCCGCGCTGCTGAAGACGGTGAACGACACGGCCGCGGTCACCGAAGGCAATGCGGCCTGGAACGCGCCGAAAGTCGTGCGCGCCAATCCGCGCTGGAGCGTGACCTTCGACGGCAAGCGCGCTGAGACGATTACGACTCCCGAACTCCAGTCCATGGATTTGAAAACCGTCGGCGGCGACCTTGCGGCGGCGCGGCGCGGCTTCACGGATCCCATGAGCATCGTCACGTTCGATGCAAACAACGCCATGACCGTCACGCCCG
>DAORHV010000102.1:0-4686 GCA_035438175.1 Candidatus Peribacteria bacterium | reverse complement strand
CGACGCGATTCATAGCGCGGAGCGCATCATCGTCTGTCCCTGCAACGGTGTGTTCAACTGCATGCGTATGTGTTTGAAGAAGGTCTAACGTCGCTCAAGCATTTCCAGGATGGCGGAGACGTCCTCCATGGTGATGCGGAAGTCCTGGTTCGTGTCGGCTTCGAGTTCGGAGAGAGTGGCCTCGCGGTAGCCGCGAGCCACTTCCAGAGCCAAGCGCGCATCGGCGGCATTCACAACGTCGTTGCCGTCCATATCGCCGCTCAGACGGATGCCGGCGCGGGTGGGCTCCACCAGCGGACGCACGTCACCGGCGGTCTGGATGCCGACCGCGAACGCGACGGCCATGAATCCCAGGACCAATCCGGCGCGTCGCAGCGTCTGGGCCGTGTAGGTGGTGAAATAGTTGTGCATTTCCTAGTACTATAGCACGAAAACGCCTTTTATCCCATACAGGGCAAGTTGACGATAATAGGGATTATGATGTTTTAGTAGGTAGCCTTTTGCCTGCAACAATAGCTTCTTGCCGGACTCCCACGACTCCAAGGACGCCAATGCATCCTTTCTTTGGAGTCTTTGGTTTCTTTGGAGTTCTCGGAGTCCTGCTAAAACGTGTTTTACAGCTTCACCCCATGCTATTCTCTTCTCCTCATGGAGAGTCAGTTTTTCTTCTTCGCCGGCGAGAACTCCTACGCACTCAAACACGAGATCCGGCGCTGGAAGGAATCTTTCGCGGCCAAGCACGGCCCGGAGAACCTGCAGACCCTTCTGGGAGCCACGCAAACCGTTTCCAGCCTCATGGATGCCGTGGCGGTCATGCCGTTCATCGCCGAGCGCCGCCTGGTGCTGTGCGAGGGGGTACCCAAAATCGACAAAGACGGCTTGTCGCGCGTTTTGGAGGTGTTGCACCCCCAGGTCATTTTCGTGGTCTATGAAACAAAAGTCGATAAACGCCTCGGCATCGTGAAGGACCTGTTCGAGAAGGCCCAGGTGAAGCACTTCGAGCCGTTACCCCCCGCCCAGCTTTCGGCGTGGGTCCGCGAGTATGCGGCGAGCCGTGGCGCCGCCATGGGGGCCGACGCGGTGCGTTCGCTGCTCGGCGTGGCCGGCGACGACCAGTGGATGCTGCAGGGTGAAATCGACAAACTGTCGGTGTACGCCGGCGGGGAAATCACCGTCGCGCACATCGAACTGCTGTGCGTTCCGTCGGGATCGCAGGTGGTGTGGCAGCTCACCGATCTCATCGGCGGACGCAAGTCGGTGCAGGCGCTGCAATTTTTCCACAAACGACTCGAGCGTGGCGAAGAGCCGTACGGCATGTGGGTCATCCTGCTGAACATGATCAAGAACATCGGTGCGGTACGCATCTGCCTGGATGCCGGCGTGACCGACGAGAAGAGTATTTCGAAAGCGTCCGGCGTGCACTTCTTCGGTGTGCGCGGGCTGCTGCCGCTGGCGCGTTCCCTGGACCGCAAGCGCGCCAAGGCGCTGGTCGACTGGGCGGCCGCCTCCGACGTGGCGCTGAAAACCGGCGAGCTGAAATACACCGCCGAGCGTCCGGAAGAACTCATCGCGCTGGCCGAACGGGCAATCCTGGCGTGCGCCTAGAAGTTCTGGATCTGCTGCAGCAGGCTGTCTTCGGTCTTCCCTTCTTCGTCGGCCAGTTTTTTCTCGATCTGCGCGCGCTCGGAGCGCTTGCGCTTGATCTCCTCTTCCATCTGGGCCACGACCTTCTCGTCGCCGATGGTCGCCACTTCCTTGCTGTACTTTTCATCGATGGCGGCCAGCTGCTTCTTCTCGTTCAGCAAAATCTCCTCCAGGTTCTTCAGCTGCTCGGGCGTCATGATGGGCAGGATGTTCACCCAGTACTGCCGCTCTTCGTTGTTCATGCTCTCGGAACCCTTCACCAGCTCGATGAGCGCGGCGAACTTCTCCTGCACTTCGGGGGGAACGACAAGACCTCCGCTTGCGGCTCCAGCTCCTCCGGTGGTCGGCTGCGTGTCGGCCATGGCAAACAGAATACGGTGAAACCGGGTTAGGGGAAAGAGAACCCGGCCGCGGTTAGGCGACCTTCAGGATCTCGTACTTGAACTTGCCGGCCGGAGCGTCCACATCGACCGTGTCGCCTTTCTCATGACCGAGCAGCGAGCGTCCGATGGGGGACTCGTTGCTGATTTTGTGGTCGATGGGATCGGCTTCCATGCTGCCGACGATGGTGTACGTCTCGGGCTCGTCGTCGTCGGTCTTGTTGCGGACGGTGACGGTGGAGCCGATGTCGATGGTCTTGCCCTTGGTAGCCTTGCTCTGAGTGCTTTCCACGATGATCTTGGCGTTCTTGATCTGCTTCTCCAGTTCCAGGATGCGTCCTTCGATGAAGGCCTGGTCGTTCTTGGCCTCCTCGTATTCGGCGTTCTCGGAAAGGTCTCCGTAGGAGATGGCTTCCTTCAGACGGTCGGCGATTTCCTGGCGCTTGTTGGTCTTCAGGAAGTCGAGTTCCTCTTTCAGTTTCTTCAGACCTTCCTTGGTGATCAGCATCTCTTCGCCGTCGGCGAACGTGGTGGTTGGGGTGCTCATAGCGGACGGATTCTACTGCATGCCCCGGAGGCGCACAAGGCGCGTTCCGCATGCCGAAAAAGAGAGGATTGCAACCGTGCAATCCTCTCATGCGGCTTTGGTCCGTCTGCCCGAAGCCAGTAGCAGGATGAATGTGGAAGAGCTGCGCTCACGACTTGGGTTCGCTGGCTTCATCAGCCGGACGAGCATCGCGGGGCTCAGCCCCGAGGGTTGACGGATCGCAGTGATCGCGTCCGATGCCGACCTCGTCGGGAGCTTCGATGCCGTAGCGGCCGGCACCGAGTACGGTGACCTTGATTCCCAACCCCGGGAACGTGATCTGGTCACCGATCTTCTTCCTCGTCAGTACTAACATGGCGGTACTCCTGTGTTGCCATGGGGCTACCTATATGAGTCTTCCCGCATCCTAACGGTCGGATCTCATTTTGGCGGCACGGCCGGATCATACATGAGTTCACAAAATAGTACTAATTACCATTTTTTAAATCCGTCAAATACGGGCCGTGCACGGCGGTTTGACGCATTCCACGCATTGCTTCGGCACGCATCTGTCCCTACACTGCACGGGACACTTTCCTCCAGTTTTCCCATGGCCGACAAGGACAAAACTTCCACGAGTTACGGAGCGGATAAAATCCAGGTGCTCGAAGGACTCGAGCCGGTGCGCAAGCGCCCCGGTATGTACATCGGTTCGACCGACCAGCGCGGTCTGCACCACTGCGTGTACGAAATCGTGGACAACTCCATCGACGAAGCGATGGCCGGCCACGCCAGCCACATCACCGTGACTCTGCACGACAACGGATCGGTCAGCGTGCTCGACGACGGCCGCGGTATCCCGGTCGACATCCACCCCAAAACCAAGAAGTCCGCGCTCGAGACGGTGCTCACCGTCCTGCACGCCGGAGGAAAATTCGGCGGCGACGAGTCCGGATACAAAGTGTCCGGCGGTCTGCACGGCGTGGGTTCGTCCGTGGTGAACGCGCTCTCCAGTTACATGCGCGCCGAGGTGTACCAGGGCGGCAAGGTCTACATGCAGGAATACGCCCGCGGCAAGCCCAAGGCCGACGTGAAGCCCATCGGCAAGACCGACATCCGCGGCACCAAAATCACGTTCCAGCCCGACGACGAGATCTTCGACACGCTGGAGTTCAGCCTGACGACGCTCATGTCGCGCTTCCGCCAGCAGTGCTACCTCACGCGCGGCATCACGATTTCCATCATGGATGAGCGCGAGAAGCGCCCCGAGGAAGACGTGAACCTGCCCCGCCTGTACCGCTTCTCGTTCGAAGGAGGCGTCGGCGCGTACGTCCGCCACTTGAATCAGGATCAGCAGCCCATCGGCGAAGTGATCTGGTTCGAGAAGGACAGCGACGAAGGCTTCGTGGAAATCGGCATGCAGTACAGCCAGGCGTTCCAGGAGCAGACCATTTCGTTCGCCAACAACATCCATACCACCGAAGGCGGCACGCACATGACCGGCTTCAAGGCCGCGCTCACGCGCACCATCAACGCCTACGCCCGCAAGGAGCAGATCCTGAAGGAGAAAGAGGAGAACCTCACCGCCGAAGACGTGCGCGAAGGACTCGCCGCCGTCATCTCGGTGCGTCTGAAGGAACCGCAGTTCGAAGGTCAGACCAAGAGCAAGCTCGGCAACGCCGAAATGAAGACGGTCGTCGAGACCGCCGTGAACGAGAAGCTGGCCGAGTACTTCGAGGAACACCCCGGTGATGCCCGCGAGGTCATCGGCAAGTGTCTGCTCGCCGCCCGCGCCCGTCTGGCCGCCCGCGCCGCCCGCGACGCCGTCATCCGCAAGGGTGCGTTGGAGGGCATGACGCTGCCCGGCAAGCTGGCCGACTGCAGCTCCAAGGACCCCAGCGAGTGCGAGCTGTACATCGTGGAGGGTGACTCCGCCGGGGGCTCGGCCAAGCAGGGCCGCAACCGCGAGTTCCAGGCCATCCTGCCCATCCGCGGCAAGATCCTGAACGTCGAGCAGGCCCGTTTGGACAAAATGCTCGGCAACAACGAAATCAAGTCGCTGATCATCGCCATGGGCGTGGGTATCGGCGAGGTGAAGGACATGACCAAGCTGCGCTACGACCGCATCGTGATCAT
>DAORHV010000101.1:0-4735 GCA_035438175.1 Candidatus Peribacteria bacterium | reverse complement strand
GGGTGAGGAAATCCTGATTCAAAGCTACACCTGCGTGGTCTTGCCGAACGCCATCCACGCCGCCGGCGGCGTTCCCGTCTACGCCGACATCGAACGCGACACGCTTAACCTGGATCTGGCCGACGTGGAGAAGCGCATCACGCCGCGCACGCGCGCGATCATCTGCCAGCATACGTTCGGCATTCCGGCCGATGCGGCCGCGCTGCGCAAAATCTGCGACACGCACGGTATGTATCTGATCGAAGACTGCGCGCACATCCTGCCGGATTCGCCGTCCATGGAGATCGGAAAATGGGGTGACTTTCTGCTGCTGAGTTTCGGCCGCGACAAGGCGGTGTCGGGTGTCGGCGGCGGTGCCATGTTGTCGCGCAAGCCGGAGATCAGCGCCAAGCTGAAGCAGGAGCAAGCCCGCGCCACGAACCTGCCCTGGCTGACGGTCAGCCTGCTGCTCGACTATCCGATTTGGTACCCGGTGCTGCGGCCGTTTTACGGCATGGGCTTGGGCAAAGCCGCGTTGTGGGCGCTGGGAAAACTGCGCATGCTGGTGCCGATTTTGTCGGCCGAGGAGAAGAAGGGAAACATGCCGACCGCGCTGGAAAAGATGCCGGACGGCTGCGCGTACCTCACGCTCAAGCAGCTCGCCCGCCTGAAGGGCATCAACGATCATCGCCGCGCGCTCACGCGGTTCTATTTCGACTGCGCAAAGAAATGGAACTGGCCGATGCTCGGCGGCGTGTCGGCGCACCTCGCGCTGCAGAAATTCCCGTTGTTCGTGAAGAACGCCAACGGCATCCGTGCTCAACTGAAACAGCACAACATTCATCTGGATGACGGCTGGACCGGCTGCGTGGTCTGCCCCGAAACGGTGGATTTGCCGGCGACCAGCTACGAACCCGGCAGCGATCCGGAGGCCGAAGCCGCGTGCGAGATGATCCTCTCGTTGCCGACCCACCCGACCATGAGCCTGAAACAAGCCAAGACGCTCGCTGAGCTGCTCAATCCCCTTCTGCGCTAGCATGAGCACCGTGCACGTCCGCCCCGCCACCGACGCCGCCGTCTGGGATGCTTTCCTGGCAGCGCAGCCATACCGCCCGTTTTTGCAAAGCTGGACGATGGGCGACGTGTATGCCGACATCGGCCAGACGCCGGTGCGCCTGCAGATCGAACAGGACGGTGAAGTGATCGGCATCTGCTTCGGCCATGTGGTGCCCGCGCGCCGCGGCCGCCACCTGAGCGTCCCCTATGGCCCGCTGTTCGCGTATACGCTGACGCCGCTGGATTTCCAGGACATCGCAGCCCCGCTGCTCGAAGCGCTGCGCCAGACGGCAAAGCAGCACGATTGCGCGTTCGTGCGCTGCAGTCCGTTCCTGGCCCGCAACGACGAAGCCGCATTCATGGCCATGATCCGGGACGGCGGAGGCCACACCCTGCACGCGCCACTCCATCTGCTGGCCGAACAGGTGTGGTACCTGCCGCTGACGACGGTAAACCCGTGGCAGGACCCGGCCGCACCGCCTCTCCCCGCCCAGTCGGTGAACGAAGAGGAGCTCTTCAAGCAATTCCGCTCCACTACCCGCAACCTCATCCGCCGGGCCGAGAAAGACGGTGTAACGGTCCGCGCCTCGCGGGACCCGAATGCGGATGTGGAACATTTCCTGAAGCTGCATGACGAAACCCGCCAGCGGCACGGCTTCACCCCGTACACCAATGCCTTCTTCCGTGCCCAGGTGAAGCGCTTCGCCGCCAGGAGCGAATGCACCGTGTACCTGGCAGAGTACCAGGGACAAGTCATCGCCAGTTCGGTGCACATGCACGCGTTCGGCGAGACCAGCTACCACCATGGAGCCAACGCCGACGCGTTCAAGAAAATCCCCAGCAGCTACCTGCTGCAATGGACTGCAATCAAAGACGCCATTCAACGCGGCGACCGCATTTACAACTTCTGGGGCATCGCGCCGCTCATCGAGGACAAAGACGGCAAGAAGCAGGCCGCGCCCGGCCACCCGTTCTCGGGCGTCACGCTGTTCAAGACCGGCTTCGGCGGTAACCTGCTGGAGCTCGCCCGATGTTTGGATATTCCGCTCACGCTGAAGTACCATGGAACTCGCGCCTTCGAGGTTTTCCGCAAGTGGCGCCGCGGCTTCTAACTTCCGACTCCCATGCCCAAGGAACCCGTCGTCGCCACCACGCCCGAGCAGAAGCTGGATATCATCATCGGCTATCTGGACGCCATGAACCGCCGCGACAAACTCCGGACCACCGGCGCGTCCATCCGCGGCATGCTGGGACCGATTCCGCTGCTCTTCTTCACCTGGAGCATCTGGTACACCATCAACCACGGCAGCGAACTGCTGCAGCAAATCACATCGCAGGCTGCCAACGCCGCCGCCGAGGCCACCAAGAACAACAGCAAGGGCATGCTGGACGACCTGCTGAACAAGTACGACTTCCCGGGCAACACCAAGAGCAGCTCGTCGTCGTCCGTGCGTCGCTAAGCGCGGCCAAGAACTTGCATGAAAACGCGTTTATTTTATAATGCGTGACTTATGCAACTCAATACGCTCGAGAGCGGGCCGGCGCGCATCCATGTGGTGAATGACATCGCTTCGGGATCCATCCGTACCGTCGATGAACTGCGCGGCGTGCTGCGCGAGGTTGTGGAGCCGCTGCTGGCCGACCATCCGGCCGTGGCGCTGCCGAAGGGTGTCATCGACCGTTCGGTGTTCCCGATCGGCGCGCTGCACCCCATTCCCAACGAGCTGGCACAGTCGAAAATGCACCAGCACGCGACCGTCCATCTGGTCCCCGACGGCACCGGCGCGACCGGGACGCTCATCACCTCCATGACCGCCGCCGTGCGGGCGTTGAACAATGTCTTCAGCGATCCGAAGATCCTGGACCTATACCGGCGCGGCACTCGGCTGCCGGCGGAAGACACGGAGCAAGGCTGGACCGTTGAAAAAATGCGGCTGGCGTGCAGGGTGGCACTGAACCCCGGCATCACGCTGGACGGACCGGAAATACCCGACTGGATGCAAGGCTACTCCGACCGGAACGGCATTCTGGCATTGGCGTACAGCGCCTACTCGCCGGTCGTGTATGGACATGGCCAGGAAACAAGCGATGAACACGCGCTGCAGGCGGCTTTCTGCGAACACCAGCTGGCACTCGGCGCCGACGCCGTCACGCTGGATTGGACGCTCTACGACGCCGGATCCATCGCGAGAGACGTCATCCATGGCCGCGATGCCCGCACCTCGCCGCGCCGGGGCAACGGCGAACGTCTGTACGACGCACTGCGCATTCCGCAGTAGCCGCATACTCAAAACCGGGCCCGAAGGCCCGGATGAGGTCCAAGCATCTCTGCTTGCAAAGTGGGGTTACTTCACCAATCGGACAACCTCGTCTGGAGTGGCGGTGGAGCTGACGAACAGGCTCGGCAGGCGCAGGAACTGGCCGCGCGTGAACTTCTTGTCCGGCGACTGGCTGATGCCGAACAGGTAGCCCAGGTCTGCCGCCTTCTTCATGACGCGGTCGTTCACGCCGCCCATCGGGTACGACACGGCGTACACCTCGCGCTTGGTGACATCCTCCAGGATCTTCTTGCTCTGGCCGAGTTCCAGCATGACCTGCGAGTCGGTGAGCGAACGCAGATCGTCGCCGGCATGCGCCTCGGACTGCAGGTCGTTGCCGTTGGCCATCAGGTTCAGGATCGTCTTCTCGGTGATGCCGGTGATGCCGACATCCTTGGTGCCGATGAACAGTGTCTCACTCACGTTTGCGGCTTCCAGAGCATCGGAAACGGCCTTCACGTTCTGCGCGTTCACGCCGGCCACCGTGACCACCACCCAGTCCGGACCCACGCGGGCGTCCCTGGATTCCTGCGCGATGATGAGGTCATACAACGACTTGAGCGTCACGACTTTCTTGCCGGCTGCCTTCAGCGCGGCCATGTGTTTGGGGAAGGACGCCATGCTGGCGGCGTCGCCGGCACGGTACTGCAGGATCGGCAGTGTGTACTCATCCTGGCGCACCAGGAAGGTGGGCTGGAACGGCTTCAGGTACTGCGAGGAAACGTATCCCTCTTTGCCGCCGTAGCTCACGCGGGCCCACTCGCCGTTCATCGACAGCGGCGTCAGGATGGCCTGGCCCGGAATCTCGGCGATCTTCTCGGACTGCGACGACGGATCCTTGCGCATGTTCAGGAACGCGAAGTCGACGAAGTACTTCCCTTCGAACTGCTTCTTCTCCTCGGCCAGCTTCACGTCGGTGGTCAGCTTGGCGATGTACTTCATGGCCACGTAGCCTTCGCGCTGATCCGCAAGCCGTACCTTGGCCCATTCGGCGTTCGGGATTTCAAGTACGATGAGCACTTCCCCCTGCGTCAGCCGGTCGATCTGCGGCGAGCTGACTTCCATGGACGACCGTACGTTCAGGAACGGATTATTCACTTTGTAGATGTTCGCGGCCTGATCGGCGGCGCCGAGGCGCAGCGCCTCGTACAGCTTCACCTTGGCCGGATCCGCGGCGGCGACCGTGCCGGCCGACGACGAGGTGGCAGGCACCATCGTCAGTCCCGATCCCATGGCCACACCGACCGACGGCGTGCTTCCCGCCATGGCTCCCGATCCCACGCTGAGCGTTACCGTGCTGGAGCTGCTGCTTCCGTCAGCGATCTCGTAGACCTTCTGCAGGTCGCTGTCCGTGAACGTGAATTCCTCGAACGTTTTTTCCG
>DAORHV010000100.1:0-4747 GCA_035438175.1 Candidatus Peribacteria bacterium | reverse complement strand
GCCCCATGGTGCAGCTGGACGGAGGCCGTTTCGCCGCATCCGACTTGAACGACCTCTACCGCCGCGTCATCAACCGCAACAACCGTCTCAAGAAGCTCATGAGCATCGGTGCTCCGGAAGTCATCTGCCGCAACGAGAAGCGCATGCTGCAGGAGTCCGTGGACACGCTGCTCAACAACTCGGCCCGCGCCGGCAAGGCGCTGTTCACCGCCGGTGACCGCCGTAAGCTCCGCTCGCTCTCGGACATGTTGAAGGGCAAGCAGGGACGCTTCCGCCAGAACCTGCTCGGTAAGCGCGTCGACTACTCGGGACGCTCCGTCATCGTGGTCGGTCCGCACTTGAACATCGACGAATGCGGTCTGCCGAAGGAAATGGCCATGAAGCTGTTCAAGCCGTTCGTCATCGGACGCCTGATCCGCGACGAGCTGGCTCACAACGTGAAGTCCGCCGAGCGCATGGTGTTCGACGGCTCCAAGAAGGTGTGGGACATCCTGGAAGAAGTCATCCAGGACAAATACGTGCTGCTCAACCGCGCTCCGACCCTGCACCGCCTCGGTATCCAGGCGTTCCGCCCGCGTCTCGTGGAAGGTCTGGCCATCCAGCTGCACCCGCTCGTGTGTACGGCCTTCAACGCCGACTTCGACGGTGACCAGATGGCAGTCCACGTGCCGCTCTCCGAGCAGGCCCAGAAGGAAGCCCGCGAACTGATGTCCGCCGGACGCAACGTGCTCAAGCCGTCCGCCGGTGAACCGATCATCACTCCGGTCCAGGACATGGTGCTCGGCTGCTACTTCCTCACGCGCACCCACAAGGGCCGCAAGGGAGAAGGTATGGTGTTCGGATCGCCCGAAGAAGCCATCTTGGCCTACGAGCACCGCTACGTCGATCTCCAGGCCGAGATCCAGGTCCGCGTGCCGAAGGAAGGCCAGAAGCCCGTCGAAGGCGAGCCGATGGAAACCGAGATGATCACGACGTCGGTCGGACGCCTGATGTTCCAGGAAGTCGTTCCGCCGGAACTCGGACGCATCAACGCCACGCTCAAGAAGGACGCCCTGTCCAAGATGATCGCCAAGGCCCTGGAGCTGTGCGGCACCGAGCGCACGTCCAAGCTTGCCAACGACATCAAGAACATCGGTTTCCGCTACGCCACCATCTCCGGCATCTCCATCGCTTCGTCGGACATCCGCGTCCCCGAAGAGAAGAAGAACTTCTTGGAAGATGCCAACGAAAAAGTCCGCAAGATCAACAACCAGTACTGGAAGGGCTGGATCACCGCCGACGAGCGCTACCAGCACGCCATCCGCATCTGGAGCAAGGTGAAGGGCGAGATCGCCACCGTCATGATCAAGGCGTTCACCAGCGACGACAAGAACAGCATCACGTACATGATCGACTCCGGCGCCCGTGGTAACTGGGGTCAGATCACCCAGCTCGCCGGTATGAAGGGATTGGTCGCCAACCCGTCCGGACGCACCATCGAATTGCCGATCCAGTCCAACCTGAAGGAAGGATTCACCATCTTGGAGTACTTCATCGCCACGCACGGAGGACGCAAGGGTAAGTCCGACACCGCTCTCAAGACCGCCGAAGCCGGTTACCTCACGCGCCGCTTGGTCGACGCCGTGCAGGACATGGTCATCAAGGAGGACGACTGCAAGTGCACCATCGGACACATGATCACCCGCGCCGACTCCGAGCGCATCGGCGAGAAGTTCGAGAACCGCGTCTTCGGCCGCACCCTGAACATCGACGTGGTTGCCGGCAAGGAGACCATCGCCAAGCGCAACCAGGAGATCGACGCCGATCTCATCGCCGTGCTGGCCAAGCACAAGGTCGACGAAGTGGAAGTCCGCTCCGTCATGACCTGCGACACCGACGGCGGCATCTGCGTGAAGTGCTACGGCCGCGACCTCTCCGACAACAAGACCGTCAAGCCGGGAACGCCGGTCGGCATCATCGCCGCCCAGTCCATCGGTGAGCCGGGAACCCAGCTCACCATGCGTACCTTCCACATGGGAGGTGTCGCCGAAGGCTCCGACATCACGCAGGGTCTCACCCGCGTCGAGGAAATCCTGGAGGCCCGCCCGCCTCGCACTCCGGCCACGCTGTCCGACATCGCCGGACGCTGCCGCATCACGAACAAGAGCGGCCAGACCCTCATCCACGTGGTGGGCGAGGAGCTCGGCCAGGACATCTACCTCGTTCCGGCCGGTTACCAGGTCATGGTGAAGAAGGGCGAGGACGTCAAAGAGCGCACCATCATCGCCAAGGCCGTGTCCGACAAGTCCACGCTGAAGGCCCTCATCTCCGGCAAGGTGTCCGAGATCAAAGAGGACCGCATCGTCATCAAGCACACCGAGATCCAGGAGCGCACCTATGAGTTCACCCAGCGCGAAATGATCCTGGTGAAGAACGGCGAGGACGTGAAGCCGGGTCAGGCTCTGAACGCCGGACACTACAACCTGCAGGAGCTTCTGGAGAAGCAGGGCTCGTACGCCGTCCAGAAGTACATCGTCCACGAGGTGCAGCACATCTACGCCTCGCAGGGTCAGACCATCAACGACAATCACTTGGAGATCATCGCCCGCAAGATGTTCAGCAAGGTCCGCATCCTCGACGGAGGCGACACCGAACTGCTCTCGGGCGAGGTCGTGGACATCGCCGACGTCCGCCGCGCCAACGCCGCGCTGCTGAAGGGCAAGAGCAAGAAGGACAAGAAAGAGACCACCTTCGAGCAGCTGCTCCTCGGTCTGACGCGCGTGTCGCTCGCCACCGAGTCGTGGCTGGCCGGCGCATCGTTCCAGGAAACCATCCGCGTGCTGGTCGAAGCTGCCACCACCGGCAAGGTCGACTACCTGAAGGGTCTGAAGGAAAACGTCATCATCGGCCGCCTCATCCCGGCCGGAGAAACGTACCGCAAGCGCTTCGCAGAGGACGCCGAAGCCGCAGCCGAAGCCGCCGCCAAAAAGAAGTAGTACCGTTCTCCCTTTACTCCCGCTTACTCACCCTCTACCATTACAGCCCCGTATGCCTACCGTTAACCAGCTCATCCGCCGCCCGCGCCGTTCCATGAAGCGCAGGACCAAGGCCCCGAACCTCCAGTACACCTGGAACTCCCTCAAAATGGTGCGCGTCAAGCTGCGCCATGGAGCACCCGTGAAGCGCGGCGTGTGTCTGAAGGTCACGACCATGACGCCGAAGAAGCCGAACTCGGCTCTCCGCAAAATCGCCCGTGTCCGTCTGACGAATGGCGAAGAGATCACCGCCTACATCATGGGCGAGGGTCATAACCTCCAGGAACACTCCGTCGTGCTCGTCCGCGGTGGCCGCGTGAAAGACTTGCCGGGTGTCCGTTACCACATCGTCCGCGGCGTGCTGGACTGCGAAGGCGTCCGCGACCGCAAGCAGGGCCGCTCGCTCTACGGAGCCAAGCGCCCCAAGAAGTAAATCTCCTCAACTCTGATTTCTCTTTCCTGAACTATGGCTACCCGCCCCAAAGCATTTATCCCCAAGGCCTCCGACCCGCTCGTCGAGAAATTCATCTGCTGTCTGATGAAGCAGGGCAAGAAGTCGATCGCCCGCCGCATTTTCTCCGACGCCCTGGCCGTCATCAAGACGCGCACCAAGGAAGAACCGATGGACGTCTTCTCCAAGGCGCTCCTGAACACCACGCCGCTCGTCGAGGTCCGCCCCAAGCGTATCGCCGGAGCCGTGTACCAGGTGCCGACCGAAGTCACCGCCAAGCGCCAGCAGTCACTCTCGATCCGCTGGATCTTGGGTGCCGCCCGCGACCGCAAAGGCGTTCCGATGGCCCAGAAGCTGGCCATGGAGCTCTTGGATGCAGCCGCCGAGCAGGGTTCCGCCGTGAAGAAAAAGGAAGACGTGTTCAAGATGGCTCAGGCCAACAAGGCCTTCGCCCACTTGTCCAAGATGTAAATTCGCATTGGATTCAAAGCAAGAACGCCCCGCAAGGGGCGTTTTTGTTGCGTGACGGAATGCGCCCGCATAGCATCGCCTCATGTCCGAGACACCGCATGAATTCCGGGTGGAGACCGGTTCCAGGTTTTCCTGGGACGCCGGCTACGACGAAATCCGCCTGCGGCATGCGGTCATGGCGTTCCTGCTGGAACACGACATGGTGCCGGCCGCCGTCGAAGGCGTGCATGGGGAGGTGCTGGGCGACGAATACGTATTCGGCGACATGGTACTGCGGCTTACCGAAGAGCAGGCCGGCAGAGTGCGGGTGTTTTTGGCGGATGCCGCCGCCGACCTGGCGCCGTACGAAGAACGCGGCCGCGACGTAGTGCAGGCCGAAGAGGATGACCTGCGAGAGTAGGCACGTCAGGCTTCTATGGCCGTTGGCCACAACAGCTCGAACCACGCCCGGAAGCTGTCGGCGAGCGTTGCGTGCTCGATGCGCACGATCGTTTTCTCCTCGTCGTAGGCGAACAGGGCGACCGTGTCGCCGTAGACGATCAGGTCCGATTTATACGGTATCCGGGCCGGCAACAGCCGCACCTGGTAGGCGTCGCTCGGCGGGACTTCGCGCACGTGGTGCCGGGCTTGAGGGCAGTCCAGGAACAGGTCGCGGCCGCGGAACGTGATGTCGGCGTACAGTTTGTCCACCGCATCGGTACCGAATGTTTCATACAGCGATGCCGGGTTCGATACACCGATGAAATCCTGTCCGAGGGCGTCGCGGTACAGCTCGCGGATGCCAGGCAGGCCGTGCAGCAGTGTCACCCGC
>DAORHV010000099.1:0-4786 GCA_035438175.1 Candidatus Peribacteria bacterium | reverse complement strand
GAGAAATTCCTGCCCGTGCTGGAGAACGGCGAGGCGCTGACGTGCGAAGAGCTGCTGCCCGAGCAGCACTTCACCAAACCGCCGCCACGCTACACGGAAGCCAGCTTGGTCAAGAAACTGGAAGAGGAAGGCATCGGACGCCCGTCCACGTACGCTCCGACCATCAGCACGATCCAGGCCCGCGGCTACATCCGCAAGGAAGGCAAGCAGCTGGCACCGGAGGACATCGCATTCACCGTCATCGACCTGCTGGCCGAACACTTTAAAGACATCGTGGACTTGCAGTTCACCGCCAAAATGGAAGAGTGGCTGGACGACATTGCCGAAGGAAAATCGGAGTGGGTCCCGCTGATGAAAGCGTTCTATGTGCCGTTCGCCGAACTGGTCGCCAAGAAGACCAAGGAGATCAGCAAAGAGGACGTGATGAAGGACCGCGAACTCGGCACCGACCCTGAAACCAAACTGCCCGTGATCGTACGCACCGGACGCTTCGGCGCATACGTGCAGCTGGGATTGTGGGATAAGGAGAAGGGCAAGAAAGCCAAGCCCAAGGCCGCCTCGCTGCTGCCGGGCATGCACGCAGACACCGTCACGTTCGAGGACGCGCAGGCGCTGCTGAGCTTCCCGCGCAACCTGGGCAAAGACGCCACCGGCACGCCGATTGAATTGCACCTCGGCCGCTTCGGTCCGTATCTGAAGTCCGGCACCGTCACCGCCAGCCTGGGCAAGGATGTGCATCCGTTCACGGTAGACTTCGCCATGGCGCAGAACCTCATCGCCACCACCAGCGCCAAGAAGAACGCCGCTCCGCTGAAGACGCTCGGCATGGATCCGGAATCCAAGGGCGAAATCAAAATCAAGGACGGCCGCTTCGGTCCGTACATCACCGACGGCAAGACCAACGTCTCGCTCGGCAAGAAGCTGACCGTGGACGAAGTCACCGAGGAAATCGCCATCGCCATGCTGAAGAAGAAGCGCGAAGCCCCGCCGGGCCGCTGGGGCGGACGCAAGGGCGGCTGGGGAAAGAAGAAGGCCGAGTAGCCCTGGGCCGTCACTTTCCGTACAATGCGCGAGCTTTAGGCGCGTAGCTCAGTTGCCTAGCCCCGCATGCGGGGCGTCCGATAAAAAAGGACTGCTCGTTCTTTGTCTCGATGTCCGCAGACCATTCCTAGGCGCGTAGCTCAGTTGGTAGAGCATCGGTCTCCAAAACCGAGGGTCGTAGGTTCGATCCCTACCGCGCCTGCCACCAATGCATTGGGCGCGTAGTCAGGCTGTCTGAGGCTTTTGCCGAAGGCACAAACAACAGAGCATCGGTGTCTCACATTGAATTCGAGCCGAGCGCCAGCGAGGCCGAAGATATTTGATCCCCCGAAGTGGGGACAAAACCGAGGGTCGTAGGTTCGATCCCTACCGCGCCTGCCATTTGAAACTCACGAAAGGCAAACCTCCGGCTCCCCGCGACAAGCTCTGGAGCACAGTGAAAGGCTTAGCCTTCTTCCTACGATTGCTATCGTTCAGGCTTGCTTCCCGTCGTCACGCCGGAGCGCCTGCAGCATAGTAAGTAACTTCGCATGGCGGACTGCCGCGTCCGGCTTCTCGGCCAACACGTGCATGGGGTCGTATCGCGTGACACTGGCGCCCATGGTCATACGCTGGCGGATGCCCTGGCCCGTGCGCGTGGCGCGCGCCTCCATGACGTCGGCGTGGTAATTGATGATCATCGCGGTGGCGGGTGCATGGCGGCCGTGCGGCAGATCGGGCATGCCGGACTTCGCGAGCAGTGCACGGAGTTCGTCCGAAGTATCGCCCGTGTACTGCGGACTCATGACGATGGCCTGCAGCACGTTGCCGCCCACGCCCGGCGCGATATTCGGGTCTACCGCCAGCAGCGCCCGCACCGCCGCGCGGATGTCGTCGAACGAACGGTACGGATCGGCCTCCACCTTCACGCACATTTTGCTCAGCAGCTCGGTCCCTTCGTACGCCACGTACTTCGCCGTATGTTCTCCTCGCACGACTTGGGCCAAGAGAGGAAGTAGCGGACGCGGGATGTCTTTGCCGGCACGCGGCAGCCGGAACGTACCGGCGGCGTTGGCACACTTGGCACTTTCAGCGGCGCATGCCGCCACGACGGTGGCGTGCACATCCGTATGCATGGTTTTCAGCGCCTGGTAATCGGCCGGTTCGGACGGATACAGCACGCCGACGGCAGCGCCCCGGCCCGAGCTTAGTAATTCGCGTATGGCGTCGCGGGCGACCTCGGCACGGCCTTCGACCGCTTCCGGCATCTCAAACAGCGGCAAGCGGCCTTGGCGGGCCATGGCGGCGCCGATGCCGCAGACGAACGAGGTCTGCTGGACGTGTTCCAGGAATGCCGAGGCGCGATCGGAGGTTTTCACAGCGTACCATCCTCTATATTCCTATGTTTTTGTCAAGGGTAGGCGCTTTTGAAAATCGCATGCCAAAACCAGCACCTGCCACGGCGGCGTTTGGACAAAAAATGAAACGAGGACTATTTGCGGCGGCTCTTGGGCTGGTGCGTGGCAATGGACGCCAGCGGATCGGAGGGGGCGAAATTCTCTTCGGAGATAGCCATGGTGGTACCGAATGCGCGCTCCATCCATTTGCTGACGGGCGCCAGAATGAGCAGCACCGCGAGCGAGAAGAGGCAGGTGAATACGGCCAGTCCGTACATGCCCACGCCGACGGTCATGCCGATGGCGGCCACCGTCCAGATGGTCGCCGCGGTGGTGAGCCCGTGCACGTGGTTGTTGGCGCGCAGCAAGCAGCCTCCGCCGATGAAGCCAACGCCCACCACGATTTCGGAAGCGATACGCGCGGTCTCGGCTTGCGAGAACGCCAGAACCGACACCATGGTGAACAGACACGAGCTGACGCAGATGAGCACGCAGGTACGGATGCCGGCCGGATGATCGCCCATCAGGCGTTCGATGCCGATGACGCCGCCCAGAATGCCGGCCAGGATGATTTTATTGGCAAGCACCGGGGCCGGAATCAGCAGCATGTAGTCCATCGCGATGAGTATAGCGCGGCGAACGATGAAGAGACGTGAAGACGCGCGGCGGCGCAACAACTCACGCACGCGTATGCCCGGCCATCCATGAAACTTGACGCCGGGGGAAGCGAACGACACACTGAGCCCCATTTTTATGCCGCTCGATTGGCCGTCACCAGAGGGAGTGAAAATTCCGGAGCTTGCCGCCGGAAAGCGTTTGGCGATTGTTGATGCGACCGTAACGGCGAAGCAGGGTTTTGCGAAGCTGCTGCACGTGGACACCGCGGGTCTGACCGAACAGCCGCTGCGCAATGCGGCCGCGCTGAACCGTCAGGTGGATGAGGCGTGGGACGGCGGGACGATCAAAGGATTCCACACTCGCCTGGTGCGCTGCGTGGCGTTCCAGACCGGCGTCGCGGATTACCAGTCGGCGAGCCAGGTGGCGCGCGGGCAGGCATTGCGCCAGATCGAACGCGGAGAGGGTGCCAACCGCACGTACGAGCACCTGCTGCCCGAGTGGCGTCTGATCGCCCGCTCCGTCAACCACCCCGACGTCACACGCATCGTGGGGGAATGCATTGCCGCCATCGCCGATGAACTGGTGCCGGAGAACCAACGCGGCACGATGGTGGGGCTGCTCAAGAAAATCTGCCACCGCTTCGGCCGCCCGGCGTTCGAAGACCGAACGAAGGTGAAATACACCACGCTCGACCGCCGCGTGGCCAGCGGCAACCTGGGTACGTTCAAGGACAACTTCGACGCCGTGATCGCCATGCTGCGCATGATCGAAGAAGAGGAGCGCCTCGCCTCCGGACAGCAGCCCGACATGGAGCAGTCTGAGGCGGCCGAAAAGCCGCTGATCGAATATTGGAATCACCCGTGGATCGCGGAATTCCGCACGTTGTGGATCGCCGAGACCGGCAAGCAGTTGGGGGCGGACAAATTGCGGGACGGCAAACGCGTGCTGCTGTGCGAACGCCTGAAGATGCTGGCCGGGTTCGCCGGAGGCCACCAGCACGAAGCCTCGCTGCGCACGACGTTTAAGATTCCGGCCCAAGCCGCCCGCGAACTGGCCGGCAACAACGTCATCGACCGCGCACACGTGGTGACGATTCTCGAAGCACTGAAGGCCAAGCAGGTGGTTCCGGCCGATGCGGCCGACGAGTTCCTGGGCGAGTGGGACGCCGGCGTCCGCGAAACCGCAACGGTCGTGGAGGTGCCGCTGGGGACGCGCCTGACGGGCGCACTGGAGGGTAAGAAGATGGATTACCACGGCATCGCCCTGGCGCTGGATATCCGCAGCCGCAGACCCGATGAAGCATCGCCTGTTTCGCTGGTACGCGACAGCGTGGGGGAGACCCGCGTGAATGACGCAGTATCCATGTACAGCGTCTCGGCATTGGCCCGCGCGACGGTGGCCGAAGTGGACGCCGACATCCAGCGTTTCATGGCCGAACTGCGCGCGCGTCCGAAAGTGAACGGCCGCCAGTTCACGTCGGCTTGGTCGTTCATGACACAGTTCGCCCTGCGCAACAGCGACTTGCCGCCGCCGCATGACACGGCCGAAATCGAGCAGTATTCCGCCCGGCACACGGGTTCCTCGAACCAGCCGCTGATCGGCGCGATCCTGCAGACCGGCTGGCGCCGCGCCGCCGAAGCGGTGGAGCGCTGGAACACGCTCCATGAACCGGCGACCGTGCGCGACGCCGCTATCGACCTGCACGCGAAAGTGGGCGGCCGCGCGTTCCTGGAACATGTGAAAGTGAGCGC